>CAIUSP010000016.1 GCA_903901855.1 uncultured bacterium
CATCTCGAAGAACGACGTCGTCGCCCCGCCTGACAAGCTCGACATCCTCGGCAAGTACGAGACTCAGACGGGTGAGGTAATCGGTCAGTACGACGACGGCTACATCACCGCTGAGGAACGTCGCGATCGCGTGACCGACCTCTGGGATGACGCCACCGAAGAGGTCGGTAAGGCGATGGAGGACAACCTCGACGAGTTGAATCCGATCTTCATGATGGCCAACTCCGGCGCGCGCGGATCGTTCAAGCAGATCCGCCAGCTGGCAGGAATGCGCGGACTGATGGCCAATCCGAAGGGCGAGATCATCGAGCAGCCGATCAAGGCGAACTTCATGGAGGGCCTCTCGGTTCTCGAGTACTTCATCTCCACCCACGGTGCCCGCAAGGGTCTGGCCGACACCGCCCTGCGCACCGCCGACTCCGGCTACCTGACTCGCCGCCTTGTCGACGTCTCCCAGGACGTGATCGTCCGCGAGGAGGACTGCAAGACCAAGGGCCAGGTCGACATGCCGATCTTCGGGCACGATGGCCAGCCGAACCAGAACCTGATCGGGCGCAATATCGCAGCGAAGTTCTCGACCAAGCGCGGTCGTGATCTGCTGAAGCGGAACGACGAGATCACCAGTGAGGCTCTGGAGGAGATCGTCGAGGCGTTCGATGGCGAGACCGATGCCACCGCTCCGGTTCGCTCCGTCCTCAAGTGCGAGGCCGAGACCGGCGTATGCCGCATGTGTTACGGCTTGATGCCGGCGACTGGCGCTCTGGTCGACGTCGGTGACGCGGTCGGAATCATCGCCGCACAGTCGATCGGTGAGCCGGGTACCCAGCTGACCATGCGCACCTTCCACACCGGTGGAGTCGCCGGCCAGGACATCACGCAGGGACTCCCCCGCGTGGTCGAGCTGTTCGAGGCTCGTAATCCGAAGGGCAAGGCAGGTCTCGCAGAGGTCGATGGCAAGGTCACGATCGAGGAGACCGACAAGGAGACCATCGTCACCGTCCTCGACGACAAGGGCAACGAACACTCCGAGAACTTCCCGCCGCGCACCCGCCTGCTGGTCTCGAACGGCGACAAGGTGACGGCCGGTACCCAGCTGACCGAGGGCTCTCTCTACCCGGCGGACCTGTTGCGGGTGACCAAAGACAGGACCTTCACCGAGCTCTACATCGTGCGTGAGGTCCAGGAGGTCTATCGCTCACAGGGTGTGGACATCAACGACAAGCACATCGAGCTGATCGTGCGTCAGATGATGAAGAAGGTCCGGATCACCTCCAAGGGCTCGACCGAACTGCTTCCGGGTCAGCTGATCGACCGTCTAGCGCTGAAGGCTGAGAACGAGAAGATCAAGGCCAAGAAGGGCGGAACCCCTGCCAAGTCCGAGGAGATCATCCTCGGGATCACCAAGGCTTCTCTGGCCACCGACTCCTTCCTCTCGGCAGCTTCCTTCCAGGAGACCACCAAGGTCCTCACCGACGCCGCTCTGGAGGCCAAGAAGGACCGTCTGCTCGGGCTCAAGGAGAACGTGATCATCGGCAAGCTGATCCCGGCGGCAACCGGTCTCAAGCACTACCGCTCGATCCAGGTCGAGCCGGTCGAGCCGGCTGCTCCTCCGGCAGAGGAGCTCCTTTCCGAGGAGGCCCTCGAGGAGATGGATCTCGCAGGAGACGGCTCGGGGCAGTCAGAGGGCTTCGGTGCTTCGTTCGCCGAGGAACTCGAAGAGATCTCATCCGAGATCGAGACCGCTGCGCCACCCTCACCCGGCGAGAGCTCGGGCGAAGACAAGTCCTGAATCACTCGGCATCGGCGGAGCGTCGCCGTTCCGTCGGGAAGTGAGCGGCTCTAGCGTCGGCCGCTGGAAGCGGTTACCGCAGTACGCGGCTTGACCGCACGCGTCCGTGTTCGGCCTCCGGGCGGGCACTCCGGGGCGACACTCGTCCCGCCACCGTGCGGCCCGCGCCTCGGTCCGCGTGGGGGCTTCGGCTCACGCCTCCAACGCCTGAAACCGTGATCGTCACCGTTCTCGTCGAGCCCGTCCGCGACCGGCTCGCTCCTCACCGCGGCGTAGATCAGCCACATCCCGAAGAAGACCGGGACCTTCAGAACTACCGCCAGAAAGATGATTGGGACAATCTCACCCATGAGGTCGGGATTCTACCGTTCCTCAACCCCGCAGGAAGCCCTTCAGCGCCCATTGGAGGAGAACCTCTGCTTGCGCCTCTTCGAATCCGTGCTCCGGCTCCGTCGGTACCAGCAGCGTCGGTGCTTCACGCCTCGCCGCCCAGTCGAAGCAGGTCTGGTCGAAGTTGTCGTCGATCCAGGCGAGGGGGCGGTTGCCCGCGTACTCGGCGATCGGCCCGAGCTTCCAATGCTCCTCGTCGTCGGGTTTGCCATCGAGCTCCAGGTGAGGGAGTTCGGGGACTCCGATCAGGTTCGGGAGATGGTCGTTTGCGCGGTCTTCCCAGCCCGAAGCCCAGAAGAGTTCGAAATGAGGTTCGAGTCGTCTGATCCGCTCCCCCGCGGCAAGCGAGATGCAGTGCGGGATGCCGTCGATCAGCAGGTACTCGAAGCGTCCCCCGGCTCTTGCCGTCGGCTCGGTGCCTGGCTGGAGACCGGCACCGTCGGCGAAGATCGAGATCACCCCGTCGATGTCGATGCCCAGCAGGGGCTTTTCGCTCGGTTTCTGCACCGATTGAGCCTAGTGGGCGGGGAATTCATGCGTAGCGACCAGGAAAACCGGCGGCTGGCTTGCACGCACAGGCGCTGCGCCGCTAACATGCGCCGCCGTGCCCAATACGAACCAACTAGTCCGCAAAGGACGCAAGCGCAAGCGCAAGAAGATGGCCACTCCGGGCCTCAAGTCCGGTCATGGCAACAAGAAACGCGTAGCCGCACCTCAGCGTCGTGGTGTCTGCACCCGAGTTGCGACCGTCACCCCCAAGAAGCCGAACTCGGCTCTTCGCAAGATCGCCCGTGTGAGGATCACCAACGGGATCGAGGTCACGAGCTACATCCCCGGTGAGGGCCACAACCTCCAGGAGCACTCCGTCGTGTTGGTTCGTGGAGGTCGCGTCAAGGATCTTCCAGGTGTCAGGTACAAGGTCGTTCGCGGGACCCTGGACGCCGCTGGCGTCTCCGACCGCAAGCAGGCTCGCTCCCTTTACGGGGTAAAGGCGAGCTGACCAGATGCCGCGCAGAGCACAGGCTCAGATCCGCACGATCGATCCGGACTCCGTCCACGGAAGCCGTCTGGTGCAGCAGCTGATCAACAAGGTCATGCGGCACGGCAAGAAGGGCGTTGCCGAGAAGATCGTCTACGACGCCCTGGCGATCGTGGGCGAGCGCACGGGGGAGGACCCGGTGGAGACTCTCGAGGCTTCGATCAAGGAACTGACTCCGGTGCTCGAGGTTCGATCCCGCCGCGTGGGAGGAGCGACCTACCAGGTCCCGGTAGAGGTGCCTGCCCGTCGCGCCAAGACTCTGGCAGTCCGCTGGTTGATCGAGTTCGCCGAGAACCGCAACGAGAAGGCCATGTCGGAGCGTCTGGCCAACGAGATCATGGACGCGACCAAGCAGCAGGGTGGAGCCTGGAAGCGCAAGGACGACATCTATCGCATGGCACAGGCCAACAAGGCCTTCGCCCACTATCGCTGGTAGACCCGCTCCGCCCCGGTTGCGCTAACCGACGATCCCTACGACTCTCGCGGGTGCGGCGCTTCCGCCCACCAGCCGTAGCGGAAAGCACGAAAGTGTGAATCCCGTGGGAGGAAGCGATGAGAGATTGGCGAGCCTCTCGATCTGTGAGTAGGCGAGGTCGGCCTGGTGTGCAGCCCAGAAGATCCCGGATTCGTTCCGCTCCGCCGCCTCGGCCGCCTGCAGATGTAGCGGGCGGTCCCAGCCCCAAGCGTCGATTCCCATGACCCTGACGCCTTGCTCGTACAACCAATGCGTGGCTTCCGCGGTCACTCCCGGACCTCGAATCATGTAGTCGTCGGCTTCCAGGAACTCGTCCCTGCCGGTATGCACCAGCACGATGTCGAGCGGTCGAAGCCGATGCCCCGCAGCCTCGACGGCCGTGCTCATCTGTTCTGCGGTGATCGCGTCTCCATCCTCATGGGATGTGAAGTCGAGTCGCACCCCGGGCGCATGGAACCACTCCAGCGGGAGTTCGTCGATAGTCTGCGACGGCTCGCCGCCGGTCTTCGAGTTGTAGTGCCATGGCGCATCGACGTGGGTCGAGTTGTGGGTCCCGAATCGGAGGAACTCCTCGACCGCCCAACCCTCTCCGTCCCGGAGCAGAGCCGGATCAAGACCGAACATCTCACGGATCGTCTTGGCGCCCTCGTCGTGGCCGTGGAAGGCGATCTCGGTCCTCAGCAGGTCAGGTGTTTCGGCCGGACTGGCCACGATCGGAGCCGAGAGGTCGATGAACTCAGGCACCGGATTGCCCTCCCACCGCGGGTTCGTCCGCGCCGTCTTCCGAACCGTCGGCGTAGGCCTCGGTCAGGGACGAGTACGCCAGAGCCGACCCGCAGGCCACGAGCAGAGCCGACCCGAGCAGTTCGAGCCAGAAGCCGAGTTGTGGGGTCGCCTTGGCATCCACGAAGGACCCGGTCTCGTTCCCTAGTGCGCCGATGCGGTTGGCGTCGGGCACGTCGATGATCAGGAAGATCAGCAGTGCGACCAATCCGGTGACAGCCAACGCCACAGCCGCCGTCTGGCTGACCGCCCCCGACCCTCCGTCCTTCGCCAGATCGAACCAGAGACAGACGACCAGCAGGGCAAGCGCGATGACACCGAGGATCAGCATCGCCCACCCGTGCTGATCCTGACCGGTGATCACCAGCTCCTCGGTGAATCCCGGTTCTGACAGGTCGGGGCTCAGCATGAAGATCCCGGTGAATTGAGCAGCGGCCAGCGCACCGGCGCCGAGCGCGACCCCGCATGCCAGTGGGAGCGTCAGCTGCGGCCAGCGCATCAGTTTCCTCCTGCGGGGGCGAGATCGACGGTCCTTGCGGCTGGCTTCACCGTGCGCCGCGACGACCCACCTCGGTTACCGCGGAGGAGAACTCCGCCCGAGACGACGAGCGCGATTCCTGCCGACAACTGGGCCCAGAACCCCCCGAGCAAACGAGTGGTTGCGTCCGAGTAGGGCAGAGCGTTGACCGGGTCGAGAGCCTTCGGGAGATCGACCACCAGCGCGACCGCAACGGTGACCAATCCGAGAGCAGCGATGGCGATGGCGAGGTTTCGACCCCCTCCCCGGAGCATCCCGACGGCGAGGACTCCGGCGCCGATGGCGACCGGAATCAGGAGCCACAAGTGGGCGGTGCCGGTGACGGCGGTTGCGGTAACCGGAGCGGGTGCATCGACCGCGATCTGCCCCTGGTAGAGCGGTGCTCCTACTGCGACCCCCCGGTAGTCGAGGAACTGTGATCCGATCAGGAGCCCGGCAGCGACCAGACAAGAGAAGGCGCCGGCGCGAACCGGGTCGATCGCTGCGCTGGCAAGCCCTGTGCCTCGCCCAGCGGCGGGGATCACCCTTTCGATCGCCGCGCCTCGGGTCCACTCGATCGTCGAAGCGATCGACGAGAGCACCCACCCGATCACTGCAGCGACGAGCAGGACGAGACGAGAAACAAAAGGGGCGATCCTCGCGAGGAACGCCCGGAGCGGGCGGGTGAGAGGGCGGATCTTGCGTACGACCAGGTCGACGACTGCCTCGACACGCTCCCTGGCCGGAGCCGACCGCTGCTTCAGCTGGATCACACGCTTCCTGATCCAGCCGTCGGCAACCCCGATCGCCTTCGAAGTGGTGGCTGCGAGGAGATGCCCCGCGTTCTCCGCCCTCTTGAGCAGTTTCGCGCTGGCGCTCCTGATCCTCTGCTCCCTCACCTCGCCAATAGTGACGAAAATGCCTTCCCGATGCCGCCTTTCGCCCGTATTCAGGCGCGAGAGGGCTCTATCCTGCCCCGACCTTGGCAGTGGCCATCCTCGTTTCGGCGCTTCTCATCTTCCTCTCTTCCCTCCTCGTGGGGCGGGCCCTTACCCGCCTGCTCGGGAGCGTGGATTCGACCTGGATCGAGCCGATGCTCGGCTTCGCGGTGTTGGCAGTCCTCGCTTCGGCTCTTCGTCTCGTAACCGGGAGTTCGGTGGTCACGGCGATCCTCCTCGGGGCCGTGACGCTCGCCTCGCTGACTTATCTGGGCTTGGGTTGGTCGCGTTCGGGGGTAGCAGGAATCGCAACTGCGGCACGACTCTGTGTGCCTGCAGTGATCCTGGCTCTCCTGTTCGGGTTCCTGCCGTTCGCCGCATCGGGTCACATCGGCCCCCTGGGTGCAGGGGTGAACAACGATCTGGCCTCTCACCTCAACTGGACCGCGTGGCTGGTCACCGAGGCGGGTCCGAAACCGTGGGGAGTGGAGATCGGGTATCCGATCGGTACCCACGCGCTCGCGGCGGCCCTCGAGGCTGGTCTCGGCCTCGAGACTCTCCCGGCTCTGCTCGGGATCCTCGTGGCGTTACCCATGCTCGGAGCCGTGCTCGCGATGTCGGTGCTGGCCCAAGCCCGGGGAGCCATCCGGACTCTGGGCGGCGCCTTGATCGGCATGCCATACCTCTACGCCGGCTCCTTCGCGATCGGAAGCTTCAAGGAGATCGAGATGGGACTGCTGCTCCTGGCTCTGGCGATAACCCTGCGCGAGGCGGGTAGAGGGGCGGGTCGGGCGTTCACGATCGTTACGCCCGCGGTCCTGTTCGCGGGCATGCTCGCTACCTACAGCTACGCAGCGGTCGGCTGGGTGGCGGTGACGGTCGGTATCTGGATGGCGACCGGTCTCTGGCAGGTCCAACGCCGCGGCGGAGCCGAGGCGGTTCGCAAGGTGATCCGCGAGTCTTTCCCCGTCGTCGCTGGAACGATCGCGCTGGCTTTCGTGATTTCCCTGGTCGAACTGAGCCGCTCCTACGATCTCGTCTTCTCGGAAGAGGTCCAGGTCACCTCGGCATCGCGCCTCGAGCAGGCCGTCCCGATTCCAGAGGCCTTCGGCGTCTGGCCGACTCCGGACTTCTTCGGGGGGCTGGACACTTGGCTGGGGTGGCTTCTATTCGGTGGCCTCGGACTCATCGTGCTCTTACTGGGAGTCCGTACCGCCTGGCGGAGGGGAGAGTCCGCCCTCATCTCGGCGCTTGCCGCCTCGGCGATCCTCTTCCTGGTAGCGCTGATATTCGGCAGTTACTACACGCAAGCCAAGGCGCTGACGATTCCGGCTGCGACCGTCATGGCGTTGGCGTTTCTGGGAATCGCCGATTCGAATGCGAGAGGCATCGGCCGCCGCGGCTTGGCAGCCATCTTCGTGGCCGTGGCCTTCTACTCGACCTTCCTCGTTCTCAGGGAGGCGAACGTGGCTGCGTTGGATCGGACCAGCGAACTCGAGCGGATCAGGGAGAGGATCGGCGCCGAGGGCGTCATGACCCTGACAACCGACCGATACGTCGACTTCAATCTGCAGGGAGCCTTCGTGGTAAGCCCCGCCCCATTTGCCGAGTTGGTGATTCGCGACCGTCCGGGGAAGGTCGGACGCCTTCCAGTGGACTTCGACTCCCCGAACTGGCCAGTCTCCGATCTCTACGAGTTCGTCCTCACGACCAGCGCCGGGTTCCAGAGCGCCCCCTCTCCGGAATATGCGCTCGATCTCGAGACGCCCTCGTATCGACTCTGGCGAAGGGTCGACGACCGGCGCCCTCAGAGCAGGAGCATCCTGCCCGAGAGGACGCGGATGGGGAAGATTCTCCGCTGCGGCGAGCCGCGTATAGACGAGATTCTCCGCACCCTCTCGAAGAACGGAGGACTGCTGGCACATACCGTGCGTGCGCCCTATGTAGGCAAGCGGAACGCGTGGAACCCGGGAGCCAAGCTCTCCCCAGGGGAGAGCACTTCGCAGGAGATCACTCTGGGTAGAGGCACCTGGGATCTCTCGCTCCAGTACTTCAGCCCGTCGCGTGGCCTCACCGTGACCGCACCTGGCCTGCGAACTGTCCTCCCGCCGGATGCCGTCGGTCGTCTCCAGTCCGGCGGTCACCGGGGCCCCTTCTGGCACGCCGGTCGCATCGCCTCGGACGGATCACCGGTGAGACTTACCGTCAGGGCCGAAGAGTTGAACTGGTTCCAGCGCTTGATCGGAGTGACCCAGAAGATCGAGATCGGGAACCTCGCCGCGACGATCCCCGGAACCGAGCGAGTCGTTCCAGCCGATCAGGCCTGCGGACTCTACGTCGACTACTTCACATCGAATCCGCCCAAGGCCTACAGCCTCGCCGATCCGATCCTCCAGCAGCCGGTTCTCCGGGAGCGCAAGCGGATAGGCAAGCGTGCGTTCGACTACTCGGAACGAGTCGAGCGCCCGTGATCAGCTTCGGCCAGTACATCACCGGCTTCGTCGGCCTCACCCTGATCCTCTGTGCGTTGGGCTTCGCTGCCTATCGGCTGCGGTCCGCCCTCATGCCCGGCTGGTCTGGTGCGTCCGCGCGATTGGCGGAGACGGTCCTCGGCCTCAGCGGGCTGGTGGTCGTCTGTGAGGCCACCGGCGTGCTCGGTCTGTTCCGTTCCGGCTGGCTGATCGCAGTCTCGGCTCTGGTCGCGCTCCTGACCTGGTATCTGACACGAGGGCGAGCCTCCGCTGAGACGACTCCGCTGCCGTCGCCACCAGTGGCCCGTTGGTTGGTCCTGGCCTCGTCCGCCTTGGCTGCCTTCGTGGTCTTCCACTGGGCCATGCCGACTCTCCAAGCCTTCGAGGTCGGGGTCAGCTCCCAAGACAGCGTCTGGTACCACATGAGTTTCTCGGGCCGATTTGCGGTGAGCGGCGAGGTAGGACCGCTCCACTTCACCGACATCCTCGCGACGGCCTCTTGGTTCTATCCACAGAATTCGGAGTTGCTCCACGGACTCGGGATAGCGTTGTTCGGTCAGGACACCCTCTCGCCGCTGCTGAACCTGGTCTGGCTAGCGATGGGACTGCTGGCGGCCTGGTGCATCGGCCGACCCTGGGGGATCGGCTGGCTGACCCTACTTGCAGCGGCGGTGGTTTTCGACACGCCGATGATGTTGGAACAGTCGGGGAATGCCGCAAACGACATGACCTCGATCGCGTTCCTGCTGGCGGCTGTCGCGTTCCTCGTCAACGGTCATGCTCAGAAGCGCGCTGCCGGAGCGGAGGAGCGCGGTAGGTTCAGCGGTGTTGGCTGGCAGGCGTTGGGTATGGCAGGTCTCGCAACCGGTCTCGCGATCGGGACCAAGATCACGCTCCTCGCCCCCTTGCTGGTCCTGACCGTGCTGCTGGCAGCGTTGACGGTCAAGGGAAATCGTCTGGCAACCCTCGGAGTGTGGGTTGCGGGTGTCGCGATTCCATCGATCTTCTGGTACCTGCGCAATCTCGTGCTCGGAGGCAACCCGTTACCCCAGCTTGCGGGGATCGGCCCCGTTCCGTTGCCGGGACCCGATCAAGGTGACTTCTACCCTCGTCGACCGGCGACCGTGCTCTCTTACGCGGACCAGCCTCAGATCTGGTTCGACTGGTTCTTCCCGGCGCTGGACGACCGGCTGGGGCCTCTCTGGATCGTCCTGCTGGTGGCGATGTTGGGGGTGTTCGTGTGGGGCGCACTCAAGGGTTCGACTCTCCTGATCCGAGCACTGTGTGCAGTAGGTCTGGTCGCTGCGGTGGCCTACGTGGGAACGCCCCTGACAGCTTCTGGCACCGTTGGCAATCCGACCGGCTTCGCTCCCAACCTGAGGTATCTGGCTCCGGCGCTGGCAATCGGATTCGTTCTGGCGCCCCTCCTGTTCATCGAGTCGAGGGCGAGGACGAAGCGCATCCTCACTGGCGTGCTCACGGTGTTCCTGGTCGTCGGCGCAATCTCACAGATTTCATTCAGTCCCGAGCCCCAGCGCCAGTTGAGCCAGGATGAGCTGGTCGAACTCGCTGCAACCGAGCAGGACGGCTATCGCTCGTTTCGACAGGACTCTTATGTGACCAGCAAGCTTCCGGGAGCGCTGCTCCTCACCTTCCTCCTGATCGGGCTGCCTCTGGGTGCGACTGCGCTCGCCTCGGCCAATCCCTCTCGTCGTCGGGAGATCTCCGCCGCAGGTTTCGTGATCGGCGCGGTGACCCTTGCCGGCGCGGGCTGGGCGGTCGCTCCTGGCTTTGCGCGTGACCGATACGACCCGACCGTCCTCAACCCCTTCGAGCGAGACGCGGGTTTCAGGGCGTCTCCTGCCTGGCGGGCTGTTCAGGGATACGGCCGGGGGATCAGCGGATCGCGGATAGCAGTCGTCGGCAGGGGTTCGGCCTTTGGCCAGTACGTCTTCTACGGCCCGGAGTTCGACAACTTCGTCCAGTACATCGGCTTCGAGTCTGACCACGGCACCTACACGCCGATCGAGAGTTGCCGGGTCTTCAAGCGGGTCGTCGACGCGGGAGACTATGACTACCTCGTGGTCACCCCCCGACAGAACGAACCGGCTTTCTCGACTCCCGCCGAGCGCGGCTGGATGGACGCCGATCCGGCTGCCGTCCGGGTGGTGCGCGCCGATCCCGCGGCCGTCTACAGACTCGAAGGTCGTCTGAATCCAGCGTTGTGCGGATCGGAGGGTGGGGGAGGATGAGCCTTGGACGGTTCCTGCTCGGTGTGATCGAACTCGCCGCGATCGTCGTCCCGATTTACATCGGCGCGATCTCCCTGCGACGGGTCCTGCTGCCCGGTTGGAGTGGTGCGGCATCACGCTTGGCCGAGATCGTCCTGCTGGTCTCCGGCCTGATCCTGGTGGCAGAGTTGGTCGGGGTCGTCGGTCTTTTCCGCCCCGGGTTCATGATCGTCGCGTCGGTGATCACGGGTGGAGCCGTGGTCGGACTCTGTCGCCGCCGCTCTCCGGGTGCGGACTCGACTCCACTTCCAAGGCCTCCTGTGACCCGCGTGGTGGTCGGTCTCGCTCTCGCCGGGGCGGTTGCCGTGACCTGGCACTGGGCCGTCAGGACCCAGTTCGGTCTGGAAGCGGGGATGTATCTGCCCAACACCACCTGGCACAACGCTCCGTTCGCCGCACGTTTCGTGCAGGAAGCTCAAATCGGTCTGTTGCATTTCACCGAACCGTTGCGTCTGTCCGTCTGGTTCTACCCGCAGAACTCCGAACTGCTGCACTCGCTCGGCATCCTCACGCTTGGCACCGATGTGATCTCGCCGGCGATCAACATCGGTTGGTTGGTGCTCGCCCTCTTGGCCGCTTGGGTGATCGGGCGCCCCTACGGAGTGGGTGCGGCGGCGCTGATCGCCGTGGCGATCGTCTTCGACACCACGATGCTCCTCCTCTACGAGCCCGGAGATGCGAAGAACGACGTGATGGGGCTGTTCTGTCTTCTGGCGGCCATTGCACTGCTGGTCAACGGAGAGGCTCAGCGGAGAGCCTCGGGTGAGGAGCCTGGAAGCCGTCCCTGGGACAGATTCGGATTCGGTCCATTGCTCATTGCCGCTCTGGCAGCAGGCATAGCCGCTGGTACGCGCCTCAACATGCTCGCCCCGGTGGCACTGTTGACCCTCGCGGTCATCTACCTCGGTTTTCGCGGCAAGAGGATCAGGACCTCCGCGCTCTGGATCGGGGGTCTGGTGGCCACCAGCTCCTTCTGGTATCTGAGGAACCTGATCACCTCCGGTAATCCCTTTCCCTGGGTAAAGGGCCTCGGTCCGATCGACCTGCCACATCCCGACCAGATGCCGATCGACGTTCGGGAACCCGGCACCGTGGCGAAGTACATAACCGACCTGCCCGTGATCAGGGAGATCTTCCTGCCGGCGATACGCGACAACCTCGGGGATCTCTGGGTCCTGGTGATCGCCGCTGCGGTGGTCTTCACATTGGTCGCGATCTTCAACGGACCGACCCGGACGATTCGGACCCTGGGTGTCGTTGCGGTCCTCAGTTTCGTCGCGTATCTGTTCACCCCACTGACTGCGGCTGGCGATTCCGGCAGGGTCAGCGGATTCGCGGTCAACATGCGCTACGTCGCACCAGCGATGGTCATTGCGATGGCGATCGGACCACTCTCTCCGCTGTTCCAGAGGAGTCGAACCCGCCGAAGGGTCGTGCTCGGCGTGTTGCTGGTCACGCTGTTGTTCACGCTCTGGCCCTCGGCACCGTTGCTCGGCGACATAGCTGCGTCCGCAGCCGTCTGGAGTGAGGGATACACACTTCCGGCGCTCGCATTCGCACTGGTTCTCGTGGTGGTACCGGTTGTCCTCGCGTATCTCTGGAGGCAACCGCAGATGCGATTGCTGGCGGTGACCGCCTCCGTGATCGCGGGGCTGGGCGTGTTCCTCGTCTCCTATCTCAAGACCGATCGTTATGTCGAGTCTCGCTACGACCCGGATATCGCGAAGGCCTCGGGCGACGTCCCTCAGGACATCGTCCCCCTGATCCGCTGGTCCAGGCCATTGACCGATCAGAGAATCGGCATCGTGGGCACCAGCGCGGCTTTCAAGCAGTACTTCCTATACGGGAAGGATCTCTCGAATCGCGTCTATTACGTCGGCGAACCCTCTGCAAATGGCGGTTACCGACCGATCCTGAACTGCGAGGACTTCCGTCGGCGAGTCAATCAGCTCGAGATCGACTACCTCGTCACCGCTCCCTACCACGATGTAGGCCTGAGGATCCCCGCCATTGCCCGCCTGAACGAGGCCCAGTGGGCAGTCGGCCTCCCTCAAACGAGGATCGTCTTGACCCAACGTGGTTTCACTGTCTTCCGGGTGGACGGCAGGCTCGACCCGGGCACCTGCGAGGTCTGATCGTGACCCTCACGGTCTGGGGTTATCTCGCCGGCTTCATCGGCCTCACCGTCTCCCTCGTATCGCTTGGCTGGGGTTCGATCGCTCTTCGACGGGCCTTGTTGCCCGGATGGGACGGTTCCCCGGCTCGCGTTGCGGAGGCGGTGATGTTCCTCGCGGTGTCGACCTGCGGGCTACAGCTCCTCGGAGTGGTCGGGATCATCTCCGGACCCGCGGTGGTGGTCGGTGCTCTGCTTGCCGGCGCAGGGATGTGGCTCGCAGCATCTCGAGTGGGCCATGGAGCCGATCGCGTCGAGCTCCCTTCGCAACCTGCAGCGGGATGGATGACTGCGGTCGCCGCCGGGGTGACCGCCGTGGCCTTCGGGATCTGGATGACCGGTGTTCAGCCGGCGCTGTCACTCGGCATGCAGGGATTCGACACCCTCTGGTACCACGGACCGTTCGCTGCCCGGATCGCGCAGACGGGCTCGTTCCTGCCTCTGCACTTCACCGACACCCAGTACCTGAACTGGTTCTATCCGGAGAACTCCGAGCTGCTCCACGCAGCCGGGATCTCGTTGTTCGGCTACGACCTGCTTTCGCCATGGGTCGGGATTGCCTGGTTGGGACTCGCCCTGGCTGCCGGCTGGGCGATCGGACGTCCATACGGAGTTCAGGCACTCTCCCTGGTGGCCATCGCCTGCGTACTGGTCGGCTCGGCTCTCGTTCCGAGATCGGCGGGGACTGCGGCGACCGATATCCAGCCCATCGCGCTGGTGCTCTCGGCTGCGGCGATCCTGATCAACTCCGCCTCGGCGTCTCGGGGCAGCCGAGGCCGTGAGGACATTCCCCTCGTCGTAGTCGCTCTCGCGGGCCTGGCGATGGGTGTCGCTCTCGGTACGAAGTTGACCATGCCGGTCCCAGCCCTCTTCTTGGGAGCAGGGATAGTCGGCTGGGCTTCGGCGGGCCGCAGATGGAAGACGGCGATGGTCTGGGCGGCTGCGGTCCTCGTTCCGTCGGGCATCTGGTTCGTCCGGAATCTCGTCTATTCGGGCAACCCCTTCCCGTTCGTCAGCATCGGTCCGCTTGCAGCTCCGGATCGCGGGCTCGAGGGGCGTGATCCCTTCAGCGTCGCTCACTACCTGTTCGACTCCAGCACCGCAGTCGAGACGAGTTTCTTCCGAGACGGACTCGTGGTGAACCTCGGTCACCTCTGGCCCCTGATCGCAGCTGCGGGTCTCACGGGAATCGTGGTCGCGCTGGTACGCGGTACCTCGGCCGCCCGCGCCGTCGCTGTGGCCTGCCTCGCGGGTGGAGTGGCCTATGTGTTCACGCCCCTGACCGCAGCCGGTCCGGAGGGCTCTCCGATCGCTTTCGAGATCAACTTCAGGTACTTGCTGCCATCGCTGGCGCCGGCTCTCGGTTTGTTGGTGTGCGATCGCATCGTTGCCGGAGACGATGAGGATGCGAAACGCAGAGCCTGGTGGCTGGCGGCATTCGTCGTCTTGTTCATCAGCGTCGTCCTGCCCGGGATCGGATCCGGCTCGGGTGGGAGTTGGTCCGAGCCGAGGGTCTCGGTTCCCGCCGCACTCGCAGCGGGCGTCATCTTCTCGGCCCTTGCCTTCGGTCTGCCTCGGCTAGGTTCGCGAAAGCTGGGAACGACGGCCGTCGCTGCTCTGTTTCTGGTGCTCGCGGTCGGGATCGCCGGTTTCTTCTCGTCCCGTGGATTCGTCGAGAACCGTTACTCCCAACGGGTGAACGACAGGGTGGTCGGGTTCACGATCTCGCAGGCAGCGCGTTGGGCTGCGGGGCGAAAGGATGCCGAGATCGGAGTTGCCGGCAGCTCTGGTGCCTTCTATCAATACCCGCTCTACGGCAGGGACCTCTCGAACTCGGTACAGGTCCTTGGGGTCGAGACCGGGGACGGTGGCTTCGAGGCCTTGAAGAAGTGCAGGCAGTGGCGCCGCGCCGTCAACGCGGGAAGCTACGGATGGTTGGTGATCACGCCGAGTCTGGATCTCAACCGTCCTGCCGTGGTGGGTAAGTCCCCGGAGATCAAGTGGGTGCTCGGTGATCCGAACGCCGTCTATTCCCGGCGGAAGGGGAACGTCTGGGTCTTCAGGTTGACCGGACCCCTCGATCCGGCAGGCTGCACGGCGCTGAAGAGGGAAGACGCTCGTGACCGCCAGCTCTGGCAGCAGGAACTCCAGAAAGGCGAACCGACGGGATGATCGGCACGGGCGCATATCTGGCGGCAAGCGGGTTCGTCCTCGCATACGTGGTGCTCACCGGCTGGGCGGCCGAGCGTCTTCGTACCGCGGCGGACCTTCGCGGTGGCCCGGCGGTCTCGCTGCTTGCCTGGGTGGTCATCGCCTTGGCGATCTCGACGCTGCTCGGACTCCTCTTGGGACTCGTGGGCGCTTTCGGGCGCTGGACCTTGCTCGGAGGGGCGGCGGCAACCTGTCTCGTCGCAGAGGCGATCTGGCGAAGGTGGGGCCAAGGCCGCCGATCCGACCTGCGCCTGCCGATCGAGTTCGACCGCTGGGCGATGGTCGCCAGCGGGATCGCCTTGCTCGGCTGGCTCGGGGGAACCAAGTTCGGCTGGGACTCGGCCCTGGTGGGATTCGACACCTTGAGCTACCACATGCCGATCGCCCTGTCCTTTGCCTTCGAGGACGGTCTAGGCGACTACACCTTCGTCGACGTCAGCTATCTCCATCATTTCTATCCAGCGGGTTCAGAGCTCCTGCATGCGATCGGGATGTCTCTGGTCGACCGTGACCTGCTCTCGGTGTTCCTCAACCTCGGCTTCGGAATGGTCACGTTGCTCGCGGCCTGGTGCCTCGGCGACCGCTTGGGATCTGCTCGGGTCGGTTTGATGGCGGTGGTTCCGCTGATGCTCTCCGGGATCATGCTGCGTCAACAGGCCGGCACCGCGTCGAGCGATGTCCCTGCAGTGGCCATGCTGGTTGCAGCCTTTGCTCTTGCCTCGACCGGTCTCGGCGCCGATTCGCGGCCACGCTCGACTGGTACCACGGCCTGGCTCTCGCTGGCCGGCGTTGCCGCGGGGCTCGCCATCGGCATGAAGTTGACGGTGGGTGTTCCCGCTGCCGTGTTGACCGCCTGGGTGATCTTCGTCGGCCTTCGCGATCGGTCGGCCCGCAGGGGGATGTGGATGTTCCTGGTCGGCCTCGTGGTCCTCGGACTTCCGTGGGAGCTCCGCAACTTCATCCTCGCTGGGAACCCACTCCCGTTCATCCATGGAGTGGGGCCGATCGACCTGCCCAGTCCCGCCCGCGGATTCGAGGGCCGTGCGCCTTTCAGCGTTTCCCACTATCTGTTCAACCCCGATGGCAGTGCCGCGTTGGACTACTTCCTGCCTGGACTCCACAAGTCCCTCGGCTGGAACTGGTCCTTGGTACTCCTGCTCGCTGCGTTCGGAGCTCTCAAAGGTTTGCTCTCGGGGTCATCTCGCAGCCGGGCCCTCGGCGCGGCTGCTGTGCTGGGAGCGTTTTCCTACCTGGTCACCCCATTCTCGGCAGCGGGTCCAGAAGGTTTCCCGGTCGGTTTCGAGTGGAACCTCCGGTACCTCGCGCCCGCGATGGCCCTCGGTTTGATCTCGGTGGCGGGTTGGGCGGGTGGACTGGACCCCCGCAGACGACTCTCGCGCTGGTTGCCGGGCTTCCTCCTCCTGCTTGGAATCGCGACTACCACTACCTCGAGCGTCCTGTTCGTCTGGCGGACGCTCGATGCGGCCTGGATCGCTGGTGCTTTTCTCCTCGCCCTTCTTGCGGTCGTGATGTTGCGTCGTCGGCCCTCGTTGCTCATCCCCGTCGTGGTGGGGGCTTTCGGACTCGGGATGTTCGTGATCGGACTGGCAGATCGGGCGCGGTATCTGGAGAGACCTACGGGTGAGACTCCCAGTTACTACCGAGGAGACCTCCACCTTCAGGCGGAGGCCTCCAGACTCGATGGGGTCGAGGTCGGCTTCACCGGACAGTTGGCAGCCCTCAGTCAGTATCGGCTCCGTGGCGCGGACTTCGGCACAGACGCGAAGTACCTCGGTGTGGAGCAGCCCAACGGAGGCTTCAGAGCCGTTCGCAGCTGCCGCGAACTGGAGCGGATCATCCGGGAGCGGGGAGTCGAGATCTTGATCGCGACCCCGGATCGCAAGTCGAACTCGCCGCTGCGCTACATGGTCTACTCGCGGGTTGCCTCCTCGCGACCGATAGCCCGTGCGAGGTTCCTCGAGAAGTACGACACCTACGGGCTGGTCAACTACTACCGGGTGCTGCCTGACCGTCGGGGCTGTTTGCCTCCTGTCGACTAGGGGTAGGCAGATCCAGCAGCAGGTCGCCGGCGTGGCGTCTCAGGATCCGGTCGATCTCTGCCTCGCTCGGCAGCCGCTCGTGATCGACTTGGAGCACGAAGACGTTGATTCCCTGAGCGTCGTGGTACTTGAAGCGAATCGCAGGGAAGTACTTGATCAGAACCTTCGCCAGCGAGGGTGCGCGCGCAATCACGATCAGCTCGTTGCCGGGTTCCACCAGCGCCCTCCTGACCGAGATCAGATCGACCCACCCGCTGTCGGCTGCCTTCTCCCCACGGTCAGCTGCCGTCTCTCCCTCGAGGCAGTAGCCACATCCAGCTAAACGCAGCGGGGTGTCGCGACTCTCGTTCGTCCTCTCGACCCCGCTTCGCAGGTCGATCACGGTGCCGATACGCAGCGGGTGGTCGACCCGCGAGAGGATCTCGCGGCGGTAAGCATAGGTGATCGCTATCTGCTCCTCGGGGACGGTGCTCTCGTTGAGCCACCAGACGATCGTGCCGAGGTTCAGTGGGTCCCCCGGCTGAGTCACGATCTGCGCTCTCGCGACGAGGGCCACCGCGACCACGATGATCGCTCCCGCCACGACCTTGAAGAACCTGTACGGCCCGATCATCCGCTTCGAGGAGGAGTTCTCCCGCAACCATCCGGCGAGTGCGACCCCCCCGGCGATGCACGTGAGAGCGCTGACCACCAAGAGCTGGCGGAAGTCGAGCTGGTTGGAGACGGCGACGATCGTGGATGGAACCATGCCGAGACCCGCCAACATCACCAGCCGGGATGGGGCTCGCCCCTTCTCTCGCAGCACGAACCAGACCCAGGCAGCCACCAGCACGGCGAAGGTCAAGATTTCCTCCACGCCGATCCCGAAGCGCTCGGTCGATCTGCTCGCCACCCGACCGATCTGGTCGAACGGGAACACGACCGCGCTGTCGACCCAGACGAGGACCCACCACCAGAAGGCGGTGACGAAGACCACGCCGATGAACTGCAGGAGGATCCTTCTGACCTCGCGCCCCGGCAGGGTGCCCAACCACGCGAGTGGCATGACCGCAGCCAGCGCCATTGTCTCCTTGGTCAGGATGCAGAGGCCGAAGATCACACCTGCGATGACGACCCTCGCTGATGTCGGGGTCATCAGCAGGAGGATCGTGGCGACGATCATGCCCAGTTGCGGCTGGTCGATCAGGACCTCGAGGAATCCGCTCCAGATGAATGGAACCGCCGCGAGCGCTATCGAGGTGCAGAGGGCGGCCCTGTCACCGCCGAGCAGTTGCGCGATTCGCACCGTGCCGATGAGAGATGCGAGGAAGAAGATCGCGAATACGATCTTCGGCCCGGTGAAGGGATCGGTGCCGACCAGGCCGCTCGCGACCGCGATCAGTACCGGTCCCACGGGACCGTGGGGGTGGAACAACTCGCCGTCCGGTGCAGTAAGTCCATGTCCGGTCAGCAGCGAGTTGCCTGCATAGAGGTAAGCCCCGGCGTCGGAGAAGACCGGACCGTCCAGTCCCTCTATCGCCAACCTGATGGCCCAGATCAAAGCGATCAGGCCATAGGCGGCAAGGGCCAGAGGGGATGCTTCGATTCGTGTTCGGATCGTCTCGATCATTGGCCTCTGTCGGAGATGGTTCCCTTGGAGTGGGACGGATGAAACGGTCATTCCTGCGCTCACGCCTGCCTGCTGCTATCTTGCGAGACCGCTTGTGCCTGAAGACGCGTTGCGTCGCCGGGCAAAGGTAAACGACTCGTTCGACGATGGAGGACGGCTCAGGATAAAAGCGCTTTTCGGGTACCGAACGCAATTCCTTCCTCGGGCCCGTTCAGGGCCTTTTTCTTGCTCGAAACCACGCACGACCAAGTCGACCCAGACCACCGACCAGAACAGAGGCAACGAGGATGGCACGCAGCTTTTCGCTCGAGAACACCAGGAACATCGGGATCATGGCCCACATCGACGCGGGCAAGACCACGACGACCGAACGCATCCTCTACTACACCGGACGTACCCACAAGATGGGCGAGGTTCACGAAGGTGCGGCAGTAATGGACTGGATGGAGCAGGAGCAGGAGCGTGGGATCACCATCACCTCGGCCGCAACCGCCTGCGAGTGGAAGGACCACCGGATCAACATCATCGACACCCCTGGCCACGTCGACTTCACGGTCGAGGTCGAGCGGAGTCTCAGGGTCCTGGATGGCGCGATCGCCGTCTTCGACTCGGTTGCCGGGGTCGAGCCGCAGTCCGAGACCGTCTGGCGTCAGGCCGACAAGTACCAGGTCCCGCGAATCGCCTACATCAACAAGATGGATCGCACCGGCGCGGATTTCGCAGCGGCAGTCGAGACGATCAGAGACCGACTGGGAGCCAACGCCATTCCGATTCAGCTTCCGATCGGTCAGGAGGCGGAACTTCAGGGTGTGGTGGACCTGGTCGCAAACAAGGCGCTCGTATGGAAGGACGATCTCGGCACCGAGTTCGAAGTCGAAGAGGTTCCAGCCGACATGGCCGATGCCGTAGCGGCAGCCCGCACCGAGATGATCGAAGCCTGCGCCGACTACGACGACGCGATGATGGAGGCCTACCTCAACGACGAGGAGATCCCCGAGGAGCAGATCATCGCGGCGCTTCACAAGGCGACCCTCGACATCACCGTCACCCCGGTCCTGTGCGGATCATCGTTCAAGAACAAGGGCGTCCAGCCGCTCCTGGACGCAATCGTTTCGTTGCTTCCTTCTCCTCTGGAGGTGCCTCCGGTCGAAGGTGTGGAACCGGCCAAGAAGGGTGAGGATGAGGGAACCGAAGCCACCCGTCCCGCCGAGGACGACGCTCCCTTCTCGGCACTCGCTTTCAAGGTAATGAGCGACCCTTACGTCGGCAAGCTGACCTACTTCCGCGTCTACTCCGGCAAGCTGCAGGCCGGTGGGCGGGTGCTCAACGCGAGCACCGGCAAGACGGAGCGGATCGGGCGACTGCTCTTGATGCACGCAAACACTCGTGAGGAGATCGAGGAGTGCTACGCGGGCGACATCCTCGCTGGCGTCGGCCTCAAGGCCACTGGTACCGGAGACACCCTCTGCGCACCTGACGCCCCGATCGTGCTCGAGCAGATCGAGTTCCCCGATCCAGTGATCGCAGTCGCGATCGAGCCGAAGACCAAGTCCGACCAGGAAAAGCTCGGAGAAAGCCTCGCCCGTCTTGCTGAGGAGGATCCGACCTTCCAGATCGAGAGCGACGAGGAGACCGGTCAGACCGTGATCCACGGAATGGGTGAGCTCCACCTCGAAGTGATCGTGGATCGTTTGCTTCGAGAGTTCAATGTCGACGCAAACGTCGGTAAGCCACAGGTCGCCTACCGCGAGACGATTCGCGATGCGGCCAACAAGGTCGAGGGCAAGTTCGTCCGCCAGACCGGTGGCCGCGGTCAGTACGGACACGTAGTTATCAACATCGCGCCCGAACCGGGCGAAGGCTTCAGCTTCGACAACAAGATCAAGGGTGGCTCGATCCCGAGTGAGTACATCCCGGCCGTCGCGCAGGGAATCGAGGAGGCACTCGGCTCCGGTGTGAAGGCCGGCTACCCGATGGTCGATGTCAAGGTCGAGCTGATCGACGGCTCCTTCCACGACGTCGATTCCTCTGAGATGGCGTTCAAGATCGCCGGATCGATGGCCCTGCAAGAAGCCGCCCGCAAGGCCAAGCCGGTGCTCCTCGAACCCGTGATGGCGGTCGAGGTCGTGACCCCCGAGGACTTCCTGGGCGACGTGATCGGAGACCTCTCCCGCCGTCGCGGCAAGGTCCAAGGGCAGGATCAGCGCGGAAACGCGCTTGCAGTGCAGGCTTTCGTCCCCCTTGGGGAGATGTTCGGATACGCGACCGACCTGCGGTCTTCGACCCAGGGCCGCGCCACCTACACGATGCAGTTCGAGCGCTACGAGGAGGTTCCGAGCAACATCG
>CAIUSP010000017.1 GCA_903901855.1 uncultured bacterium
CTGCTCGGAAAGGTCCGCGCCTTCATGGACGAGCGGGTCTATCCGATCGAGGCGGAGGCGATGGCAGCTCTCGATCGGGATGTGAAGCCCGGGGTCGCCTACCCGGACCAGATCCTCGAACTGCGTGAGGCTGCTCGCAAGGAGGGGCTGTGGAACCTGTTCATGCCCGACGAACGCTTCGGACCCGGGCTGGAGAACTGGGAATATGCGCTGCTCTGCGAGGAGATGGGGCGCAGTCCGGTGGTGGCGCCGATGGCGTTCAACTGCGCCGCGCCGGACACGGGGAATATGGAGATCCTCGCCGAGCACGGCACAGACGAGCAACGCGAGCGCTTCCTGCTTCCCGTCGCCGAGGGCGACTCGCGAAGTTGCTTCTCGATGACCGAGCCCGAGGTCGCCGGTTCAGACCCGACACTGTTGCAGACCCAGGCTGAGCTGATCGACGGAGAGTGGGTGATCAACGGTCACAAGTGGTACACCTCGGGCGCGGTCGGGGCGGACTTCGCAATCGTGATGTGCGTTACCGAGCCCGAGGGTCACCCGTACGGACGGGCGAGCATGATCGTCGTGCCCGTTGACTCTCCCGGCTTCGACCTTGTGCGACGCATCCCGGTGCTGGGTCACGATGAAGGCCCCGGCCACTGCGAGATCCGTTCCGAGGACTGGCGGGTTCCGGAGGGGAATCTGCTCGGAGAGCGCGGGGGTGGCTTCGTGATTGCTCAAGACCGCCTCGGCCCAGGACGGATCCATCACTGCATGAGGGCTATCGGTACGGCCGAGAGGGCAGTGGAGATGATGTGCGACCACGCGAATTCACGTGAGGCCTTCGGCGGTCCGCTGGGCGAGAAGCAGTTCGTGCAGGACTTCATCGCCAAGTCACGGATGGAGGTCGATCAGGCGAGGCTTCTGACCCTGCACGCTGCCTGGAAGATGGATCACGAAGGGAAGCGTCGCGCCCGTCAGGAGATCTCGATGATCAAGGTGGTCGCGGCGAACATGGTGATGGACGTACTCGACCGCGCGATCCAGGTCCACGGTGGGCTCGGGATGAGCGACGACACCCCTCTTGCCAGCATGTGGCGCTTCTCGCGGATGCTCAAGGTCGCCGACGGACCCGACGAGGTCCACAAGATGGTGATCGCCCGGCGGGAACTGAATCGTGCCGCCAAGCGGGCCAGCGGCGAACCGGTCGACTGACCTACTGACGGAACCGGCATCGCGGGCGGTTCCTGATGTAGTCAGTCCAGCTGGTCGATCGCGTCGGAGGCAGCCTCTGCCAACCCGCCGATCACGTTCTCGAACCCCTCGAACCCCTCCGCTGCGTCTCCATACCCGCCCGCACTGAAACGCTTGAAGACGCCCTGGAGGATGATCGCGAGCTTCCAGTAGGCAAGCGCAACGAAGTAGTCCACCTCCGAGAGGTCCCGTCCCGAGGCACCGGCGTAGATCTCCCTGACCTGCTCGCGAGACTGGAACCCGGGTGCCCGCGTGGCGGGGTCGATCAGTGGGATCAGGTCGTCGCCCTGTTCGGCCCAGTAGACGATCAGCATCCCGACATCCGCCATCGGATCACCGAGCGTGCTCAGCTCCCAGTCCACCACTGCAGCCACCTCGCCGGTGGGAGTGAGGATCATGTTGTCTAGCCGGTAGTCACCGTGGACGATGGTCGCGTCGCGCTGCTCGGGGATCCGCTCCGCGAGTCGTCTGTGCACCTCGTCCACCACCGGCAGCTCGTCGGTCTTCGACTTCTCCCACTGGCCCTGCCAACGGTGCAGTTGGCGCGCCGCGTAGTCGGTCTTCTTGCCCAGATCACCGAGCCCGACCGCATCTGGATCGACCGCGTGGATCGTCGAGAGAGTCTCGACCACCCTGCGTCCGATCTCGGAGCGCTGCTGCTCGTCGAAGATCGAAGCCTCGGCCTGGGAGCGCAGGATCGGACCCTCGACCCAGTCCATCACGTAGAAGGGCGCCCCATTGACCGAGTCGTCATCGCAATGACCGATCACCCTCGGTACCGGCACCTCGGTCTCGGCCAGGGCGGAGATCACCTTCGACTCGCGCCCCATGTCGTGGGCCGAACCGAGCGTCTTTCCGAGCGGCGGGCGGCGTAGGGCCCAGCGAGCACCGGCGGCGTCCGTCACCGAGAAGGTCAGGTTCGACCGTCCCCCCGAGATCCGGGCAAAGGTCAGTGGTGTCTCGAGGCCGCCTACCCGATCGCCCAGCCACTCGGTGACTCGGTCACGATCGATGCCGTCGAGCGCTTCGTTCGAAGCATCTTTACCCTCCTCCGCCATGGCCGAAAGAGCATACGAGGGCGGAACGGAAAGCAGCAGGGTCACGGCCTGCCTGTTCGACTTCGGTGGTGTGCTGACCTCACCTGTCTGGGATACCTTCAGCTCCTTCTGTCGGGCGGAAGGACTGGATCCGGATTCGGTCAAGAACCTGTTCCGTGAGGATCCGGGTGCCCTGGAGGACCTGCGGGAACTGGAGGCCGGGCGGATACAGCCAGAGGCGTTCGAGAAGAGCTTCGGAGGACGACTCGGACTCGAGCGGAGCGAGGGCCTGATCGATCGCCTGTTCGAGAACATGAACCCGGAGGATGAGATGATCGGCGCGGTGGGAGCGATCAGGTCCGCAGGCATCAAGACCGGTCTCGTCTCGAACTCATGGCGGACCGATCAATACGACCGGGCGATGCTCGACGGGTTGTTCGACGACGTGGTGATCTCGGGAGAGGTCGGAATGCACAAGCCGAACCCGGACATCTACCTCCTCGCGGCAGAGCGGCTCGCGGTCGAACCGGAAGGTTGCGTATTCGTCGACGACCTCCGTGAAAACTGCCTCGGTGCGGAAGCGGTCGGTATGCAGTCCGTGAGGCACCGCGAGACGGAAGGGACGCTGCTCGCGCTACAGAGCATGACCGGCGTCCAGCTCCTCACCGCCTAACCGAGGACGATCAGCGCGGACCCGGCGAGCGCCAGCACCCCGCCGAGGCCCTGAAGCCGGTGGAGGCGCTCACCCAGCGTCAGGTGTGCGAGCGCGATCACGAAGATCGGGTACATCGAAGCCCCTACCGACACCACCGGCAGTGGTCCCTGAGTCGTTGCGAGGCCGAAGAGACCGTTGGCCAGCACATCCATCGAGGCGATCAGCAGTAGCCACTTGGCCGACTCCCGCACCGGACTCGGACGAGTGCGGGTGAGAGCGAGCACGAGCCCGATCGAGAGAGTTCCCCCTAGGCGACTCCCGACGATCGCCCAGCCTGGTTCCCGTGCCTCTGCAAGATCGAAGAAGACGAAGAAGAGGCCGAATCCAAGGCCCGCGAGCGCTCCGTAGAGGAGCCCTCGACGAGCACCCCGTTTGTGCTCAGGGTCTTCCTCGTAGCTCAGGAACATGATCGCGCCGATTCCGATCACGATTCCGATCATGGTGACGGTGCTCGGGACCTCTCCGCTGAGGATCCCGAAGATCACCGGGACCACCACGCCGAGCGTCGCGACCGGAGCAACTACCGAGATCGTGCCGGCCGCCATGCCCGTGAAATAGAAGGCTATCCCTCCGAGCCCCACGAACCCTGCCAGGGTCGCCCAGCCGAAGTGGTCGAACTGGAACTCTCCACCACCGATCACGGCGATCAGGATCAGAGAGAGGACGAGTCCAAGAGGCTGGGTGACTGCAAGGACGCTGTAGACGTTGGAGCGACGGGTTTCGATCGCTCCGTAGAAGTCGGCTACCCCCCAGGCCGCTGCAGCGCCGAGGCTGATGAAGAAACCACCCACGCTGGAAGCCGCCCTCGACTAATCCCGAGCGTGCTCGAAGCGAACTTCTGCGCCCTTGAGCTTGGTTCCGTTGAGGAACTCGATCGCCTTCTCGGCTGCCTCGGGCTGGAGTTCGATGAATGAGAAGCGATCGAGGACTCTGACCGAGGCGATCTGGTCGGAGGGGATTACCGCTCCTTCCTCGAGGGCGAACCTGAGGTCGGCCTCTTCGATTCCGCTCTGCGAGCCACGACTGCAGAAGAGCTTGACGGCTCCGTTCGGGTCCTTGCTCTCGCGGGCAGGCGCCGCACTCTTCTGTTCGGGCTTCGCGCCGTCGGTGGCTGGCTTCCTGCCTGACCCGTTGCCGGGTCGGGTCCACTCGACGATCGGAGTCTTGGCCTCGCGCTCGATCTGTCGAAGCTCATCGGTCTGCTTCGGGGTGACGAAGGTCACCGCCTTGCCGGACCTGCCGACCCGGCCGGTCCTGCCGATCCGGTGCACGTACGTCTCGGTCGAATTGGGAAGGTCGTAGTTGATCACGTGGGTGACGTGGTCTATGTCGAGCCCGCGCGCAGCGATGTCGGTTGCAACCAGGATCGGGACCTTCTGCTCCTTGAACGCGATCATCACGCCGTCTCGCTGACCCTGGCTGAGATCCCCGTGCAGAGCCTTGACCCTCAGACCACGATCGGACAGCTGCTTGCCGAGCTTCGAAGCACCGATCTTGGTCCGGCAGAAGACGATCGCCTGTTCGGGCTTCTCGGACTTCAACACCTCCACTAGCCTGTCCGACTTGTCCTTCTGATCGACCTTCACGAAGGCCTGCTCGACGGAGTCGACGGTGAGCTTCTTCGGCGTGACGCGAATGGTTACGGGGTCGTACATGTACTGCTCGGCCAGCCGTGCCACCGGCCCCGGCATGGTGGCCGAGAAGAGAGCTGTCTGACGCCCCGAGGGACACATTCGCATGATCTGTTCCACGTCCTCGATGAAACCGAGATCGAGCATCTCGTCGGCCTCGTCGAGCACCACGTAGCGGGCAGAGGTAAGGACGAGCGAACGACGGGCGATCAGATCCTTCATCCGTCCCACGGTCGCGACCACGATCTGGGCGCCGCCGCGCAAACGTGACTGCTGATCGCGGATGGGCGCTCCACCGAAGACCGCCACCACCTCCACTCCAGGCAGGTGCTCGCAGTAGGAGCGGAGAGCCTGGGTCACCTGGATGCAGAGTTCGCGGGTCGGCGTGAGGATGATCGCCTGGGTCTCCTCGCTATCCGGATCGATGTACTCGACCAAGGGCAGACCGAACGCTGCTGTCTTGCCGCTACCGGTCTGAGCCTGCCCGATGACGTCGTACCCGTCCAGGAGTTCGGGGATCGCCTTTCGCTGGATGGGGGTCGGTTCCGCGTATCCGAGCTCCTCGATCACCTCGATCAACTGGTCTGATAGTCCGAGGTCCTTGAAGGTCTCGGTGCTCTCGTCGTCCGGCTCGATCACCTCTTCGGCGACCGAACTCTGATTCGGTTCTGTTTCCATGATTTCCTAGGCGTTCGGGTCGAGCAACAACTTGCCCTGAGTCCCTCGCCCGATCAAGTCCTGATGTGCCTTGGCTGCATCCGCGAGGGGATAGACGCCACCGATCGTAACCTGTAGCTCCCCCGCTGCCACTGCGCCGAAGAGGTCGGCGAGAGCGGAGGTCGTGGCCTCACGGTTCATCAGCAGGTGAACGAGCCAGAATCCGATCACCTGACGCGAGGTGGCGAGCAGTCCATTGGTCGCAACCTCGTTGGGAGTCCTGGAGGCGTTCCCGAAGACGACGATCCTGCCGAAGGGAGCCAAGAGGTCGAGCTCTTCGGCGAATCGGTCACCGCTCATGTGGAGAACCGCATCGACCGGCTTGCCGCCGTTCGCTGCGAGTATCTCCCCGCCCAGCTCGTCGGAGCCGGAATCGACCGTCTCGTCGGCTCCGAGCTCCTCGCAGAGGGAACGTTTCTCATCGGTGGAGGCCAGAGCGATCACCTTCGCTCCGGCGCGTTTCGCCAGTTGCACGGACAGACCGCCTGTGCCTCCGGCGGCAGCCTCGACCACGACCGTCTCTCCCTCCTCGAGTCGCGCACACCGATGAACCAGCGCGTGGGCGGTTATCCCCTGGATGAGGAGAGCCGCTGCCTGATCGTCGCTCACCCCGTCGGGGACAGGTACGAGCCAACTCTCCTGAACCGAAGCCTTCTGCGCATACCCACCGCTCATCAGGACCGAGGCGACCCGACGACCGTCGGGATCGGTGCCGCTGATCTCCCCGCCGGGAATCATCGGCAGCGCCTGCTCGGCCAGATAGTCGTTGCGCGTAGCGTGGGTATCCGCGAAGTTGACCCCGCATCGAGATACCTCGACCAGAACCTCTCCATCGCCAGGGGTCGGATCCGGCACGTCCTCGAGGTTCATGACCTCTGGACCGCCGAACTTCTCGATACGAATCGCTTTCACTGCTCTCCAGAATAGGTGGTCGGACGACACGGCACCTCACGAACAGACAAACTGCAAGCGTCATGTCCCTCACAGCCGTCGGCTCACTGGCATTCGACTCTGTCTCGACACCCTTCGGAGAACGGGAGCGCATGCTCGGAGGCTCCGCCGTGCACTTCGCTCTGGCGGCGAACTTCTTCACCGAGGTCAAGATCGTCAGCTCGGTCGGGGAGGACTTCGGAGAGGCCGAGATCGACGTGCTCACCTCACGCGGGATCGACACCACCGACGTCGAGCGGGTGGAAGGCGGCGAGACCTTCTTCTGGAGAGGGAGCTACGAGTACGACATGAATCTCGCTACGACCGAGGAGACCCGCTTGAACGTGCTGGAGTCCTTCGTTCCCAAGCTGACCGACGGTTCTCGCGGATCCGAGACGCTGTTCCTCGGGAACATCCAGCCCCACCTGCAGCGCCAGGTCCGCGCCGAGTGCGAACAGTCGAACTTCGCTGGCCTCGACTCGATGAACATCTGGATCGAGAACGAGCGGGAAACCCTGATCGAGGCGATCGGCGAGGTGGATTGCCTGCTGCTGAACGATGCGGAGATACGACAACTCACCGGTGAGGCGAATTTGACCCGGGCGGCACGTGCGGTGCTGGAAATGGGGCCCAAGATCGTGATCGCAAAACAGGGTGAGTACGGAGCCGCCTTGTTCACCGAGGAGTTCTTCTTCGCGATGCCCGGATTTCCCCTCGAGGACGTCATGGACCCGACCGGAGCAGGGGACAGCTTCGCGGGTGGTTTCCTCGGGTACGTCGACAAGCATCGGGACGAGTTGGACGAGCACACTCTGAGGCGTGGGATGGCCTACGGGTCGGTGCTCGCCTCGTTCAACGTCGAAGAGTTCGGCACCGAGCGGGTGGCACGCTTGACCGAGGACGAGATCGAGCAGCGCCTGCGCGAGTTCCGCCAGATCACACACTTCGAGATCTAGAGACCGGTCGGTTAACAAGGCTGTGACCAGTTCCTCACCCCGGAGGTGCGATACTTGTCGCCGCAAGAAAAGACCAGACAGGCAAGGAGAATCACTTGGCCACCGAGCAGACCGACGCTGCGGCCTCAAACGGCAAGAGCGGCAAGGACAAGAAGGAAACGCTTTCCGTCACCGACAACCGGACGGGCGAGTCCTACGAGATGGAGATCACCGACGGCACCGTGAAGGCCATGGACTTCCGCCAGATCAAGGTCTCCGAAGAGGACTTCGGCCTGATGACCTACGACCCGGCGTTCACCAACACAGCCTCATGCCGATCCGAGATCACCTACATCGACGGCGACGCGGGGATCCTCGAGCACCGCGGTATCCCGATCGAGCAGCTCTGTGAGAAGTCGACCTATCTCGAGGTCGCCTATCTGCTGATCTTCGGCGAGCTGCCGACCACGAAGCAGCTCGAGCGCTGGACCTACGACATCACCCACCACACCTTCGTCCACGAGGACATGAAGCAGTTCGAGTCCGGCTTCCGTTACGACGCGCACCCGATGGGGATGCTGCTCGCATGCGTCGGGGCGCTCTCTACCTTCTACCCAGGCTCGAAAGAGATCCTCGATCCGGAGGAGCGCTACATGGCGGCGATCCGGATGATCGCCAAGATGCCGACCCTCGCTGCCTTCTCATATCGCCACAGCCGGGGACTGCCATATGTCTATCCGGACAACGACCTCAACTACACCGAGAACTTCCTCTCGATGATGTTCAAGATGACCGAGGTCAAGTACGACCCGGACCCGCGTCTCGCACGGGCACTCGACGTACTGTTCATCCTCCACGCTGACCACGAGCAGAACTGCTCGACCAGCGCCGTCAGAGGCGTGGGCAGTTCGCAGGTCGACCCATACTCCTCGGTAGCCGCGGGAATCGCCGCCCTCTACGGCCCGCTCCACGGTGGCGCCAACGAAGCGGTACTGCGGATGCTCCGGCGGATCAAGAAAGTGGAGAACATCCCGGACTTCCTCGAGGGAGTGAAGAAACAGGAGGAACGTCTGATGGGGTTCGGCCATCGCGTGTACCGGAACTACGACCCCCGTGCGCGGATCATCCACAAGCACGTCGAGGAGGTACTGGAGGCGACCGGAGACAATCCGCTGCTCGAGATCGCCGTCGAACTCGAGAAGCGTGCCCTGGACGACGAGTACTTCACCTCCCGCAAGCTGTATCCGAACGTCGACTTCTACTCGGGTCTGATCTACGAAGCTCTCCGCATCCCGGCTTCGATGTTCACCGTGATCTTCGCCATTCCGCGTACGGCGGGCTGGATCGCGCAGTGGATGGAGATGAGCGACGACCCCGAACAGAAGATCGCTCGCCCGCGCCAGATCTACACCGGCGCGAGAGAGGCCGACTACGTCCCGCTGGCCGATCGCTCCGGTCCTGAGAAGATCTTGTACGAGCAGGCTCGCCGTCCCAAGCTGCAGCAGCGCGGAGCCTGACCTTCCCCTGCCAGGCGCAGCCGGTCGATGGGTAACTGGAAGGTCACCGCAAGACTCGGATCGGAGGTGCGACGCAGCCGTTGCACCAGCCTCGATCAGGCGCTCGAACTGATCTCGGAGACAATCGACACCGCTTTGCGCGCGGAGCGCTCAGGACCGGTCAAGGCGATCCGGACCTACGAGCGCTCTGAGATCGTCGGGGGCAGGATCGAGATCTCCTCTCCCGGCCTGCTGCGCTCGAGAGATGCCGGGATCGATGTGATGGGAGACGGGCGGCTGATCGCCTACGCCGGGAGTGTTCGCAAGAAGGAGCTAGCGAACGGTGGCAAGATCGAGGCGATCGATGCGTTGCGTGCGGAGTTCGATCAGGGTGGTCAGCGGAGTTGAACGACGCGGAGTTAGCTGCTCGCAGAGGGCACGGTAGTGCCCTCAAGGAGGGTGTACCGGTCGGTCGTCGGGTCAGGTTGCCCGGGGGGGCCGAGCGTCCGATCCAAGTGTTCATAAACGGGGTCGAGCAGGAGCAGGGTCGGGACTACGACATCCGTGGCAGTGAGGTCGTCTTCAGGGAGCCGATCTACAAGGAGGGGACTCTGGGGATCACCCGCTGGCTCGCGATGTGGATCGGGCTGTTCGGAACCTACCGCCGTAACGAGGCAGTGGACCTGCATCTGCGCTTGAAGGGCAAGACGGTCGTCCTGACCGACGTGGAGATCCTGCCGGACTAAGCGTCGAGGGTCAGCTCGAGTTGACCCAGAGCGATGGCCAGCGCGATCGCATGGGACCGTGATCGCGCTCCGAGCTTGCGACGAGCGTTGCGGGTGTGATTGCGCACGGTCTCCGGAGAGATGTTCAAGGCTTCGGCTGCCTCGTTGTTGTTCGCGCCGCCAGCCAACAGTTCCAACACCTCGAGCTCTCGCTTGCTCAGCGGCTCTCGCCCCGATGCACTGGAAGAACCTTCTCCGGTCATCGCCGTGGTCAGCAGGACCACGAGATGCCTTCCGGGGGAGAGATCGCTGGTCGTGCTGGTGAGCAGTCGCTCGGTGACCTGGGATTTCAGATCATCGACCTTCTCGCCCAGAGCCTCCCCGCGACTTCGGCCGAACAGCTCGCAGGCAGCTCTGTTGGCCTCGACGCAGATCGAATCGTCATCGAGGATGAGCATCGGAGTGTCGCTCTCATCGAAGACCCGAGACAACATCGCGGTAGTCGCCTGGTCTCTGGTTGGGTCAGCAGTCACCGGTCAACCTCTGTCCTGCATTTCAGACACGCTCTCAGTCACCTTAAGCCGACAGTTACAGGAGAAAATGGGCACAAACGGTTTGTCACCGTAAGCGGTTAGCTCCTGACAAATGGCTCGTGACCGTAAACGGTCACACCATGAGAAGACGGGCGTGCCGTCTGCTCGAGGGGAGGAAACCCAGTGATGCCGAGGAGAGGAGAGCGGCCTAGACGCCGACCAGGTCCGCTACCCGGGCGCGCTCCTGCTTGGGCGTCCCCAACAACCTACCGTCGGTACGAGCGCGCTTGAGCAGGAACTGGAGATCGTGCTCCCAGGTGAAACCGATGCCGCCGTGGACCTGCAGCGAAGAGGAGACCACCGACCACGAGGCCTCCGAGGCCTGCGCCTTGGCCATTGCGGCAGCCAGCGGCAGGGTCTCGGGTTCGGCGTCAGCACACCAGGCTGCGTAGTAGACGAGCGAGCGAGTCTCCTCGACTGCGTAGAGCATCTCAGCGCAACGATGTGACACGGCCTGATAGGCACCGATCGGGCGACCGAACTGCTCGCGATCCCTTGCGTAGTCGACCGCCATCTCCATCGCCCTCTGGGCGAGGCCGAGCATCTCGGCCGAGAGGGCAACCTGGGACTTCAGAACACCCTGATAGTGCTCGGGAGGAAGTTCCTCACCGAAGCCGTCGGTGGAAGCCACCTCGCCGTACGAACGGGTCTTGTCGATCAGGTCGAGGGGAACGATCTCCAACTCGGACGCCTCACCTACTCGGCCAACTCCCTTGGAATCCGGGGTGACGACGACGGTCGCGCCCTCGGTGTCGATCGCTACCCACGGGGACGAATCCACCATCACGGCAGCTCCGCGTACCTCGCCGGTTGCGAGGTTGGGCAGCCACCGGGCACGCTGCTCGTCGGATCCGCCGGCTGCGATGACGAGAGAATCGATGACGCTCCCCATGAACGGAACCGGAGCGCAGGCGTAGCCGAGCTCTTCACAGATGGTCGCCAACTCGACCATGCCGAGGCCCTGACCACCGTCGGCCTCCGGGGTCGCGATGCCGGGCCAACCGAGTTCGCAGATCTCCTTCCACAGCCCCTCGTCGTAGGAACCGGCATCGGCGGCCTTACGAACGTCGTCGAGCTTGCAACGGGACTCGAGGAACTGGCGCGCGACATCCTTGATCTCGCGCTGGTCCTCTGTGAGATCGAAGTTCAAATCGCTACCTCAGCCTCGGCAAACCGAGCACTCGCTCGGCCACGATGTTCTTCAGGACCTCGGTCGTGCCGCCTTCGATCGAGTTTGCGCGGGAGCGGAGGAAGCGATAGGTCCACTCCTCGTCTGACTTCAATCCGTCCACGCCGAGGATCTCGGTTGCGAGATCGGTCATCTCTTGATTGAGAACCGCCCACTCCCACTTGCCCAGCGATGCCTCGGGACCGGGTATGCCGGTCTTCATGGTCGCGGTGAGCGTGCGCATCGCTCCCAGCCGCATCGCCTCGAGACCGATCTTGAGCTTGGCCATCCGTTCGCGGACCGAAGGGTCCGAGCCGACATCGCGCTCAGCGATCAGCTTCAGCAACTCTTCGTAGGCGCGACCGAGTCCGACTACTGCCAGCGCGCCCAGTCCTGCTCGCTCGAACATGAGGGTCGTGATCGCAACGCTCCATCCGGCGCCCACCTCCCCGACGATGTTCTCATCGGGGACGAAGGCTTCCTCGAGGAAGATCTCGTTGAACTCGGCCTCACCGGTGATCTGGCGCAGGGGCCTGACCTCGACCTCGGCCTGATCCATGTCGAGCAGGAAGTAGGTGATCCCCTGGTGCTTCGGAGCGTCCTGGTCGGTGCGGGCGAGCAGCATGCACCACTTCGCCTCGTGGGCATAGGTGGTCCAGACCTTCTGGCCGGTGATCTTCCAGCCGCCATCGCTCTTGACCGCCCGGGTCTTGAGCGATGCGAGATCCGAGCCCGACTCGGGCTCGGAGAAGCCCTGACACCAGATTTCCTCGGCAGAGAGGATCGGCTCGAGATATCGCTCCTTCTGGGCCTCGTCGCCGTGGGCTATTACCACTGGACCGCCCATGACCAGACCGAGGACGTTCGCGGGCAGAGGGGCATCCGCTGCACCCATCTCCTCGTTGAACAGCGTTTGCTCGATCAGACTCGCGCCGCGGCCGCCGAACTCCGCTGGCCAGGACAGCCCCGCCCAACCCCCGTCGTGGAGCGTCTTCTGCCAGGAGCGGCGGAACTCGAACTCCACCTTCTCGTCGCCACGCGGGGTCTCGCCGGGATGGTTCTTGGCGAACCAGTCGCGTGCCTCGTCGCGGAACGCCGCCTCGGATTCGGTCAGGGTCAGATCCACGCCGTGAGGGTATCCCACTTGCGCCGGATCGGGGTCTCCGGTGGGGCCTAGTTGAAGATCGCGATCAGGACCACTACCGATACAACCCAGACCACGGCAGCGCCGATCATGCCCTTGTCCTCGCTGACGATCGCAGCGGTGGAGCGACTGTCCTTGCGGTCGTAGATCAGATAGAGGTATCGGAAGATCCCGTATACGACCGGCGGGAGGGTGATCAACATCTTCGATCCGATCAGCGGCGAGTAGACGGCATAGATCGAATAACTCATCACGGTCGCGGCGGTCACCATCGCGACCATCTGGTCGAGGAAAGGGATCGAGTAATGCTCGAGCACCGGGCGGGTCTTGGTGCCGGAATGCAACTCCGAGGTGGCCTCCTGCCGGCGTTTGGTGAAGCCGAGGAACATCGCGACCATGAAGGTGCAGAGCAGCAGGAAGGCCGAGGCGTCGGCGTCCACCGCCAGAGCACCGGCGAGGACCCGCAACACGAACAGTCCGGCGATCGTCATCACGTCGAGGATCACCTCGCGCTTCAAGAAGAAGGAGTAGAGGGTCGTGCCGACCCCGTAGGCGAGCACGATGCCTGCGATCAGCAGGCCCTCGAGCAGCGCCGATCCGACCAGACCGAGCACGATCAGGCAGATCGCCAGGATGACCGCCGACTTCTCGCTCAGTTCTCCTGCCGCAATCGGACGGTTCCGCTTGGTCGGGTGCTTGCGATCCAGGTCCGCGTCGTGGGCGTCGTTGATCAGGTAGCCGGCGCTCGAGACCGCGCAGAAAGCGAGAAAGGTCACGACTGCCGCAGCGATCGAAGCTGGCTCGTCGAACTTGCCCGAGAAGAGCAGCCCGGCGAAGACCAGGAGGTTCTTGATCCACTCCTGGGGGCGCATGGTGACGAGTGCGGCCTTCAAGGGGGACCGGCTGGCGGACTTGCCTGCCTTACGGGCGGTGGAAGCCATGAGGGGGGAGATTACGCGCCCCGTGGGCCGTCAGGTGGGCGCAAGCGTTCGCGGTCAGTGTCCGCCGGGGTCGACCAAGACCCCGGGATTCATCAACCCGTGCGGATCGAGTGCGCGTTTGGCTGCGATCAGTGCGTCTGCGAAGGGCTGTGGGCGCTGGCGGTCGTACCACTCACGGTGGTCACGCCCGACCGCGTGATGATGGGTGATCGTGGCGCCGGCGGAATCGAGCACCTCGGAGACCGCGCGCTTGATCTCGTCCCACTGGGCGACCTCGGCTCCGGGGCGCGACGGCGCTAGCACCGTGAAGTACGGGGCGGCACCGTCGGAGTAAGCGTGGGTTATCCGACAGCTGACGCTGGGAGAACCAGGGCCCTCCACCGGCGTATCAGAGAGTTCCGCGGTGACCCGCCTCGCTTCCTCCAGCACCGAGCGGGTGAACTCATCGAAGCGATCCCAGGTGATCGCCGTCTCGAAGGTCTCGGTCAAGACACCAGAACAGATCAAGGCATCGCGTAGATAGGGTGCGGCGAGGAAGGCGTTGCGCCAATCGACGCTGGCGCTGGCTTCGCCCGGGCGACCTTCCGCTCGATCCTCGGCGTCTCTCGACTCGATGCTGCCGGGGGAGCCACCGCAGTCGCGGGCGATCTCCACCGCCTGATCGAGCCTCTCCACCACCGGAACGCGCGCGGACTCGAAACCGATCACGAGCACCGAAGAACCGTCAGCCGAAACGCCGTTGATCTCGGCTTCGGTGGCATCGAGCAGTCTGCAGTTGGCCGGCTGCAGGCCCGACTGAGCCAAGGCCCGCACGGCCGCAGCGCCGTCGAAGAAGTCCTCGAAGAGCACCGAACAGTTGGCCCGCCAGCGGGGCCGCTCGCGGACCCTCATCCAGGCATCGACGATCACCCCGAGTGTGCCCTCGGAGCCGATCACCAGGCGATCGGGGCTGGGACCGGCGCCCGACCCCGGGAGCCTCCTGCTCTTCCACTCGCCCGACGGTGCGATCATCCTGGCCGACTCGACCAGATCGTCGATGTGGGTCTCACCGGTCGCGAAGTGCCCTCCCGCTCTGGTGGCGATCCAGCCGCCCAAGGTCGAGAATTCGAACGACTGCGGGTAGTGGCGGAGAGTCAAACCGTGCTCACGCAACTGTCCTTCCAGACCCGGTCCGGTCGCCCCTCCCTCGATCCGCGCGGCAAGCGAGACCGGATCGACCTCCAGCACCCGATCCAGCCGCTTGAGGTCGAGGCTGACCACACCTGCGTGATCGGAATCCTCCGGCAGCCGAGCCTCTACCCCACCGACCACGCTGGTGCCGCCGCCGAACGGGATCACCGCCGCGTTCGAATCCTCGCACCACCCCAGAACCGCATCGACCTCTTCGGGGCTGCCGGGGCGGGCGACCAGATCAGGCGGATTGGGCAGGTCCCCCCGAATCGTCCGGACGATGTCGCGGTAGGCCCTGCCGACGGCGTGAGAGGCGCGGTCCCGAGGCGAATCCGAGAAGAGGTCTGAGAGAGTCGGCGTCGGGGTCAGTCGCGATGGAGGCAGATCCAGATCCTCGAGGTTCACCGCTTCGACCACGCCGGACGGCTCGAACCCGAGGCGCTCGTGAACCCCCTTGGCGACCGCCTCCAATCCAGCACGGTCGGGCTGTTGGTCGTCGTATCCCCAGCCCCACCACTTGAGGGTGCGCTCGTCGCCCTGCTCGGCCATGTCGGCGAGGTTACCCGGCCGCTACCAGTGCACGCCGCGCATCAGGTAGGCGAAAGCCACGGCCTCGCCGGAGGGCTGCTCGTCGCCCTCCTTCTTCTCTGCCTGGCTCTCCCCCTTTGCAGCTTTCGACTCAGGAAAGAGCTTGTAGCCGGTGTTGAGGATCGCATCGGAGGCCTTCGGAGCGATGGCATAGAGCAGCTCGCCGAAGTTTCCGAGACGCGTCGCAACCTTCTTCGGCTTGGTGATCATCGCCTCGGTGATCATCTCCGCAGCTTCTTCGGGGGTGAGGGTGGGGAACGCGTCGTACATGCCGGTAGGCGCGATCATCGGGGTCCGGACCAGCGGCATGTGGATGGTGGTGATGTGGACTCCGTCATCGAGCATCTCGCTTGCGACACAGCGCGACCAGGCGTCGAGCGCCGACTTGGAGGCGACGTAGGCCGAGAACCGTGGCACGTTGGTCTGGACCCCGATCGAGCTCACGTTCACGATGTGCCCTCCCTTGCGCCCCTTGATCTTCTTGCGCATCGCGGGGAGCAGCGCCATGGTCAACTTCAGCGCTCCGAAGTAGTTCAGCTGCATGGTCCGCTCGAAGTCGTGGAAGCGGTCGTATGAGAGCTCGACCGAGCGACGGATCGAGCGACCGGCGTTGTTGACCAGCACGTCCACCCGGCCGTACTCCTCGAGCACCTCGGAGGCCATCCGCTCGATGTCATCGAGGTCGGTGAGGTCACACGGACGAACATCCGCCTTACCCCCCGCCTCTTCGATCTGGGCGCGCGTCTCCTCGAGCTTGTCGGCGCTCCTTGCAACCAGAACCACGGTCGCTCCGGCGGCGGCGCACTTCTCGGCAGCCGCGAGACCTATTCCCGACGAAGCACCGGTGATCATCACGACCTTGCCGCCGATAGCGCCCGACAGCGACCGGTCCTTGAACAGGTCCGGATCGAGATTGCGCTCCCAGTAGTCCCAGATCGCTGCGGCGTAGGTGGCGAGCGGCGGGGCGGAGATGCCGGAGCCCTCCAGCGCCTTCTGGGTGTTGGTCGAATCGAACTTGGTCGGGTAGTCGAGGAAGAAGAGGACGTTCCGCGGGATACCGAGATCGTCGAGGACCTGATCGCTGATCCGCTTCACCGGCGGCAGACTGCCCACCCCCGCCCTGACCGCAGAGGGCACGAAGTCGAACATCTTCGAATCGATCCGGATCGCCGCCTCGGGCGCGTGAGCGGCCTTCGCGAGCACGTTCACCACTTGACCGGCGCTCAGAGCCGAGGGGTCGGTCAGGTGGAAGGTCTCGCCGTCGAGCCCGTCGAGGTGAGCGATGTGATCCATCGCCTCGGCCACGAAGTCGACTGGAACGATGTTGATCTCGCCGCCTTCGATCCCGATGCTCGGGAACCACTGCGGCAGCACGCTGCGAAGTCGCTGGATCGCCTTGAAGAAGTAGTAAGGGCCGTCGATCTTGTCGATCTCACCGGTCTCGGAGTCGCCGACCACGATTCCGGGTCGATAGACCCGCCAGGGAACCTCGCATTCATCGCGAACTACCGCCTCGGACTCGTGCTTGGTCTGGAAATAGGGATTCGAGTCGACCTTCACGGCCTCGTCGAACATCCCCTCGGTGAAGGTCCCCGGGTAGAGCCCGGCGGCGGCGATAGAGCTGGTCATGTGGAAGTGCTTCGCCTCGATCCGGTCTGCGAGGGCGACAGCCTCGCGGGTTCCCTCCACATTCGACTTCTGCTGCGAGGCCGCGTCGGCCGACATGTCGTAGATCGCGCCGAGGTGGAAGAAGTGATCGATCTTTCCGTCGAGCTCGGTGATCTGATCCTCGCAGCCGAGCAGCGGGGCGGTGAGGTCACCGACCACCGGCTTCACGCGCTCGCCCTGATCGCCCAACTGGACCTTGAGATCCTCGAGCTTGCCGCGAGAGCCCTCTCGAACCAGGACATAGATATCCCCATCGCGCTCGAGCAGACGCTCGATCAGATTGCGACCGATGAATCCGGTTCCACCAGTTACGAAATAAGCCATATCTCTCGACTCCTCCTCTTCGGGGCCAGCCTCCTGAACCGACGCCCGTCGCGAAAGTTACTAGCTGGAGCAGGTTCGCTCGGCATCGATCTTTCCACTCCTCTGGCAGGTCACAGAGCGAGCGGCCGATCGATCCAGTAGCTTCATGGTGCTCTCAGAAGATGTCAATCACTTTTTACCTGAGTTGGAAAGGAACCAGAGAACATGAAGCGCACTCGCCTTGCACTGTTGGCTGTATCGATCGCGGCCTTCCTGGCCATCCCCGCCGCTTCGGCGTCGGCCTGGAACGCCTTCGAACCGGTTCCTTGCTTCCTTCCCCCCAACGACCGAACGGTTGCCGGGATCACCGTCGGCCAAGACCCGGTCAGCGGTGCAGATGAGGCAGAGTGCTGGTGGGGCGACGACTGGTACTACTACGGGCAGCCGGACGGACCCTATACGGGAAAGCCATCCAACAGCGCGACCACCTGGACTTTCTCCACGCCGGTGAACAAGATCCACTTCGAGATTGCCTACAACACCGACGCGGCCCCGGGCGAATACGAGGAGTTCACCCTCATCGCCAAGGACTCGGGTGGCAACCCGATCGGTGACCCGCTCGTCTACCGGAACGAGGACGAGCCCAACGGGAGCATCGAGCCCGGCACGCCGGTAGCGAGCCTCGAATTGAGATTCGGAGACAGCCAAGGCACAGCGTCGCTGTTCAAGCTCGACCTCGGAGCGATCACGCTCGACGTGGGGACCGAGGGAGACGGACGCGTCACCTCCGATATCGGCGGGATCGATTGCGGCCAGGATGGTGGCTACTGCGATGAGGTGTATGCCGACGCCACCCCACCACTGGATGTCAACCTGACCGCCACCCCGGGCGCTGGCCAAACGCTCGACACCGTCAACGGACCGTGGACCGGTGATTGCTCTTCCAACCCGGGTGGCAGCTGTCTTCTCACCCTGCTGAGCGATGACGAGCCGAGCACCACCGCCTGGTTCACCGGCAGCAGTTGGTACCCGCTCGAGGTCGAGGTCTCGGGCCGTGGTCGCGTCACCTCCAAGCCTGCGGGCATCGCGTGCGGCGATGGCGCCTCCGAGTGCGCAACCGGTCGACAGTCCGGAGACGACTTCGACCTCACCTACAAAGCCGCCAAGGGCTGGAAGTTCGTCCGCTGGGGCGGAGCATGCGAGGACAAGGATGCGACCTGCGACATCTGGCAAGACGAGCCTGCCCAAGTAACCGCCAAGTTCAAGCGGCTCCCGCCAGAGGTGAAGAATGCCGCCGCGAAGAACACGAGGGTCGGCAGGAAGAGCGTTTCAGCCTCCTTCCTCTCGACCGGCGTCGGCACCGCGAGGATCAAGGTCCAGAAGTGCTCGGGATCCGACTGCAGCGGCTCGGTGGCGAAGACCGGCACCGTGCTGATCGAGAAGGGCACGCTGAAGCTCGACGTCCCGACCTCGAAGCTGAGGGTCGGGCGCTACCGCTTCACGGTCTTCTCCGAGACCAGCAGCTCCTCGGCCTACTTCTTCGTCCGGGCTCCTGACCCGGTCACCGGCTGAGAAGGGCTTCACCCAATCCTGTGGCGGGACCGATCGGGCCAGGAGGCTCCGATCGGTCCCGCATGCCAGACAGATGGCCGATCACCTGCAGGCACGTGTGCCTGATTTCATAGAGTCTTAGGTCCAGATGGCAACCGCCTCCACCGTTCAGCTGCTGATGCCCGAGATGGGCGAGTCCGTGACCGAGGGAACCGTGCTCGAGTGGCACGTCCAGGTCGGCGAAGCAGTGGAGGAAGGCCAGACCATGGTCGAGATCTCTACCGACAAGGTCGATGCCGAGGTGCCGGCTCCCGCCGCAGGAGTGGTAACCAAGATCCTCGCCGGACCCGACGAGACCATCTCCGTGGGCGAGCCCCTCGCCGAAATCGATACCTCCGACGACGCGACTCCGTCGGCCCCTCCGGCCGCTTCGGACGCGCCCGCGGGCGAGACCAACGGAGCATCTGCCGAAGCCGAGGTTGCAGCGGGTAACGGCGCGGCTGCGCAACCAGCCACGGCGGCCGTTTCGAACGGCGACCACAAGGCCACGCCCGTCGCCCGCCGGATCGCGGCCAGCATGGGTGTAGACCTCGCGAAGGTGACCGGCACGGGTGCCGGAGGAAAGATCACCAAGGACGATGTGCTCGCTTCCGGGGCCAACGGTGCTGGAGGCGCTGCGACCGCTCCGACGCCCTCGGGACCACCGCCCGAAGGGGAGTTGCTTCCGCTCCGCGGATCGTCTGCTGCGCTCGCAAAGGCGATGGACGAAAGCCGCTCGATCCCCACCGCGACCTCGTTCAGGACGCTGGCAGTCGACACCCTCGACGCCAAGCGCAAAGCGATCAACGAGCAGCTTGCCGAGAAGGGGATAAAGGTCAGCTTCACCCACCTGATCGCCTGGGCGATCGTTCGCTCATCGATCGACTGGCCGGTGATGGCCCGCAGCTTCGCGGAGGTGGACGGCAAACCCAACGCGGTCGAACCGGGCGCGACCAACCTCGGGATCGCGGTGGACGTGGAGAAGAAGGGGAGCCGCAGCCTGATGGTGCCGTGCATCGCCGGGGCCGACAAGATGGACTTCGCAGGCTTCCATCGGCGCTACGAGGAGCTGATCACGAAGACCCGCGAGGGTTCGCTGACCGCCGACGACTTCCAGGGAACCAACGTCACCCTGACCAACCCGGGTGGGCTCGGGACCGTTGCCTCGGTTCCGAGGCTGCTGAACGGCCAGGGGACGATCATCGCCACCGGTTCGATCGCGTATCCGCCCGAGTGGCAACAGGCCACGCCGGAGCGGATCCGTTCTCTCGGAGTCTCGAAAGTCATGACCATGACCTCCACCTACGACCACCGAGTGATCCAGGGAGCCGAGTCGGGATCCTTCCTGCGCAGGGTCGACGAACTGCTTCGCGGAGAAGACGAGTTCTACGAGAGTGTGGCCGGTGATCTCGGACTCGACGCAGCAGCTGTCCGAGCGGCCGGACCGGCACCTGCCACCCCGCCGACGCCCGCCGCACCGGTCAAGGCGGGAGACCGCGAACTCCTGCAGGCGGTGCAGGCTGCTACCTCGCTGCTCAAGGCCTACCGAACCCACGGACACCTGCAGGCCGAGCTCGATCCGCTCGGGTCGGACCCGGGCACCGAACAGGCGATGCAGCCGGAGACGCTCAACCTCACACCTGAGTTGATGGCGGCGATCCCTGCCGAGATCCTGCGGATCGGAGTCGAGGGCGAGACGCTGCTCGACGCCCTGCCGAGGATGCGGGAGGCCTATTGCGGGCCGATCGCGTACCAGATCGAGCACATCGCCTCGCACGAGCAGAGGACCTGGCTGCGCCAGATGATCGAAACAGGCTCGCACCGCAAGGAACTCCCTCCCGAGCAGAAGCGGGCGCTGCTCTACCGACTTCTCGACGTCTTCGGTTTCGAGCGGTTCCTCGAGAAGGCGTTCCTCGGACAGAAGATGTTCTCGATCGAGGGGCTCGACGTGGTGGTGCCGATGCTGGACCAGATCTTCCTGCGCGCCCACTCGGACGGAGCCCAGGAGGTCGTGATCGGGATGGCACATCGCGGGCGCCTCAGCGTGATGGCTCACAACCTCGGCCGCGCAGCCGAGTCGATCCTCGCCGAGTTCGAGGGATCCAAGCAACTCGAGTCGGTCAAGGCAGTCGCGGCGATCCCCACCGGTGGTACGGGAGACGTCAAGTACCACTACGGGCATGCAGGTAACTTCTCCCACCCCTCCGGCGCCGACATCGACGTGCGCCTGTTCCCCAACCCGAGCCATCTCGAGTTCGTCGACCCGGTCGTAGAGGGTGCGGCTCGCGCCGACCAGTCGATCCGGGCTGGATCGAACCTGACCCACGACCCGACCCGAGTGGTTCCCGTACTCCTCCACGGAGACGCGGCCTTCCCTGCACAGGGCGTGGTAGCCGAGACCCTCAACCTGCAGGCGATCGAGGGCTACGCGACCGGCGGCACCGTGCACATCATCCAGGACAATCAGATCGGCTTCACCACCGAGCCGAACGAGGGCAGGTCCACCCCGTACGCGTCCGACCTCGCAAAGGGGTTCAACTGCCCGATCATCCACGTCAATGCCGACGATCCCGAGGCCTGTGTCTCGGCGATCAGGCTGGCGATGGCATATCGCCAGAGGTGGGGCCGGGACGTGGTGATCGACCTGATCGGCTATCGCCGCTACGGCCACAACGAGACCGACGAGCCCGCCTATACCCAGCCGGTGATGGCGGCCGCAATCGCCGACCACCCGCCGGTGAGCCAGATCTACGCCGAGAGGCTGATCGCCGAGGACGTGGTCACCACCGATCAGGTGGAAGAGCGAAAGGCCGATCGTCAGGCCGAGCTCAAGTCGATCCACGACGAACTCCGGCGCAAGATGGAGGCTGGCGACTTCGAGACTCCCTCCGCAACCGGCACCACCGAACTGGACCGCACTCGCAGCCCGAAGGTCGACACCACGGTCTCGGCCGAGAAGCTGCGGACGCTCGACGAGGAACTGGTCCGCACACCGGAGAGCTTCAGCGTGCACCGCAAGCTCCGCAAACCGCTCGGCCGCCGCGCGGAGGCGATCGAAGCCGGCAAGATCGACTTCGGACATGCGGAATCCCTGGCCTTCGCCTCGCTGCTGACTGAAGGGGTCCCTATCCGTCTCACCGGGCAGGACACCGAGCGCGGAACCTTCTCACAGCGTCACCTCGTGCTCCACGACGAGAAGACCGGCCTGCGCTACGCACCGATCCAGAACCTGCGAGATGCCGAGGCTCCCTTCCAGATCCACAACAGTCCCCTCTCGGAGGTCGCCTGCCTCGGATTCGAGTACGGCTACTCGGCCGCTGCACCGGACAGCCTGATCTGCTGGGAAGCGCAGTTCGGCGACTTCGGAAACGTGCCGCAGGTGATCATCGACAACTTCGTGGCTTCGGGCGAGTCGAAGTGGGGTCAGGTTTCGCGGCTCACCCTGCTGCTGCCGCACGGATACGAGGGGGCGGGACCGGAGCACTCCAGTGCGCGGATCGAGCGCTTCATCCAGCTCGGCGCCGAGGGCAACATCCGGATCGCGTACCCGTCGAACGCCGCCCAGTACTTCCACCTCCTCCGCCGTCAGGCGAAGATCCAGAAGGCCAAGCCGCTGGTCATCTTCACGCCGAAGGGCAATCTGCGGGCCGAGGCGGCGACCTCGACCCTGGAAGATCTCTCTGAGGGCTCATTCCAGTTGGTGATCGACGACCCCAGCGCCGCTTCGAACCGGGATCGGGTCGAGAGGCTGGTCCTCTGCACCGGCCGCATCTACTACGAGCTGCAGGCCTCTGATCAGCGTGAGAATGCGGATACGGTCGCGATCGCGCGGGTCGAGATGCTCTACCCGTTTGCCCAGGAGCAGTTGGCCGGACTGATTGCCGAGTATCCGAACCTGAAGGAGATCGTCTGGGTTCAAGAGGAACCGCGCAACATGGGCGGATGGAGCGTGATGCAACGACGGATGCCCGAGCTGCTCCCCGACGGCGTGGTGCTGGGATACGTCGGGCGGCCGTCGAGGGCGAGCACCAGCGAGGGCTACGCCGTCGCCCACAACCTCGAGCAGGAACGGATCGTGCTCACGGGGTTGGTCGGCAAGGCCGACCCGGCTTGAGCCGCGGGGTGGGTACCGAATCGGGAGGAGAGCAGGCGTTCCTGCTGCGGCCCGCCGTGCCGAGGAGGCTCTTCTCGGTGGTCAAGATCGTCTCCTGGATCGAGTTGGCTCTGTTCGCAGCTCTTCTGTACTTCTGGCTCGCGCCTGGCTACGAGCACGAGACCTTCATCTCCGGTCTCTCTCACGGGATCGGATTCATCGTGCTGGCGGTGATCATGCTCGTAGCCTGTCTGGTCAGAGAGGCTCCTTACCCGCTTCTTGCCGCCACCCTCACCCCCATCGGTCCGGTCGGGAGCGTGATCGGGATAGCCCTGATCGAGAAGAGGGGCTGGGGGATCGGAAACCCTGACGGGACTGCCGAGAAGCGCAGCAGCACCGCCACACGCCGCAAAACCTGAATACACTGCGTCCTGCGTCTTTTCAAAGCTCGTTCCCGGCAGGCGAAGCCTTCGGGGGCGATCGCGTCGGGAAACCCTCCCTGGCTACCGACGCGCTGGCGTGGCGGAGGTCGCGAGGACTCCCTGCCTCCCGCGACCCCGCCGCGCCGCCTCTTGCCCTACGGGAACAGGGGCTGGTCAGGCGTTGAGGTCGCGCAGGACGCGCTGAAGGATTCCGCCGTTGCGGAAGTAGGAGACCTCGTTGGGAGTGTCGATCCGAACGGTCGCCTCGAAGACGATCTCGCCGCCGTCGGCACCGCGAGCGGTCACCGTCACCGACTTCGCCTCCCCGTCGGCCAAATCGCCGATGTCGAAGACCTCCTCACCGGTCAGACCGAGGTCGGCAGCAGAACTGCGGGCCGGGAACTGCAGCGGACCCACCCCCATACCGATCAGGTTCGAGCGGTGGATCCTCTCGTAGCTCTCGGCGATCACTGCGCGGACACCGAGCAGATTGGTGCCCTTGGCGGCCCAGTCGCGCGAAGATCCCGATCCGTACTCCCTCCCGGCAAGCACGATGAGGGGGACCCCGTCATCGCGATACCTCACTGCGGCGTCGTAGATCGGCATCTCCTCCGTGGCATCGCCCGAAGAGAAGTAACGAGTGAAGCCTCCCTCCCGGGAGGCCAGGCGGTTCTTCAACCTCACGTTGGCGAAGGTGCCGCGGACCATCACCTCGTAGTTGCCGCGTCGGGCACCGTATGAGTTGAACTCGGAAGGCTCGACTCCGTGCTCCTGCAGCCAGATCCCGGCAGGACTGTCGGCTTTGATCGCACCCGCGGGCGAGATGTGGTCGGTCGTCACCGAATCCCCGAGGAAAGCGAGCACCCGGGCGCCCTCGATCGGAGCTACCGGAACGGGATCCCGCGTGATTCCCTCGAAGAACGGCGGGCGCTCGACGTAGGTGGATTCGGGCCAGTCGTAGCGGTCCTCGGAGGGAACCTCGATCGCCTGCCAGCGCTCGTCGCCTGTGAACACGTCCGCGTAGCTGCGGGTGAACATGTCGGCGCGCACGCACTCGCCGACCACGCGGGTGACCTCCTCGGTGCTCGGCCAGATCTCGCTCAAGTAGACGGGGTCACCGTCGGGGTCATTGGCGATCGGGTCGCTGGTCAAGTCGATGTCCATCCGCCCGGCGAGGGCGTAGGCGACGACGAGCGGCGGTGAGGCCAGATAATTGGCACGCGTGTCGGGATTGATCCGCCCCTCGAAATTACGGTTCCCCGAAAGGACCGAACAGGCCACCAGATCGTTCTGGTTGATCGCCTCGGAGATCTCCTGCGGAAGCGGCCCGGAGTTACCGATGCAGGTGGTGCATCCGTAGCCCACCAGATCGAACTGCAGTGCGTCGAGGAACGGGGTCAGCCCGGCCCGCTCGAGATAGTCGGTCACCACCGTCGAACCCGGGGCGAGGGAGGTCTTGACCCAATGCGGGCGGGTCAGTCCCCGCTCGACCGCCTTCTTGGCGACCAGACCCGCCGCGACCATAACGGCAGGGTTGGAGGTGTTGGTGCAACTGGTGATGGCGGCGATCA
>CAIUSP010000018.1 GCA_903901855.1 uncultured bacterium
CCGGGCCAGCACCGACCAGATAGGCAACTCCCGGACGGGCGCTCATGAGCTCTCCCCGGCAGCCATCGCGGCCGAGCGCTCGAGGTTTTCACCCGCACCTGCAGACAGCAGCCGTTCGGCGACCCTCTCTCCGAGCGCGACCGGGTCTCCGGAATCGCCCTCCACCGAATCCGAAATCCAGTCGGACCCGTCGGGCAACCCACACCAGGCGCGGGCCTCGATCAGATCCCCCGCGCAGGTGGCGAGGATCCCTACCGACGAGTCGCAACTGGCGCCGAGGCGACGCGCGGCGGTGCGCTCGCAGCTCAACTCGAGGTGCGAGGTGCGGTCGTCCACGGCTGCCGCCCGCTCCCCGGCCGGATCACCCTCTCTGGACTGGAACGCCACTGTCCCTTGTCCGGGTGACGGGGTGAAGGTGTGTGGATCGAGGGAAAAGGAGATCTCGTCGCTTCGGCCAAGTCGCTTGAGACCGGCGCTGGCGAGGATCAGCGCATCTACCTCGCCGGCGGCGAGCTTGTCGAGTCGGGTGTCGACGTTGCCCCGAACTTCCACCGGCACCAGATCGGGTCGCCGTGCCAACAACTGCGCCCGCCGACGCAGGCTCGAGGTTCCGACTCTGGATCCCTTAGGGAGTTCATCGAGAGTCTTCGCGTCTGCGCGGGTGACGATCGCATCGGTGGGGTCCTCACGTGGCCCGGTTGCGATGATCTCGAGGCCAGCTGGATTCTCCCCGGGCAAGTCCTTGGCCGAGTGGACCGCGAGGTCGATGCTCTCTTCCCGCAGAGCGGCCTCGAGCCCGTCGACGAATCGTGACTTGTCGCCAGCCTCTCCACGGTCTCCGCTGGTCGTGATCTCCACCAGTTCGAACTCACCCAGTGGCGCCGACGCAGCGGCTGCCTGTGCGAGCGCCAGCGCACTCGCACGGGTGCCGATTCGTAGGGGCTTGCGGTCCAGCTCAGGCACGCTTCTCGCGGCGATGTTCGTCCAGCGAGGCGATCTCGGCGTGGCCGTTCTCTTCGCCGCCGATCGGTTCGCTCGCCGAATCGAGACCGAAGATCTCACGCAGCAGAGCGAGATCCCGGTATCCGTTCTCGGAGTCGGCCAAGCCTCGCAAACGAGCAGTCGGCTCGTGCAGCAAGCGGTTTGCCACCGCGCGCGCGAGCACCTCGGCCCGTTCGCGGTCTGCCTCGGTGAGGTTCTCCCATCGGTTCTCGTTCTCGGAGAGCACCTGCTCGACGATCGCATCCGCCCGGCCTCGGAGCTCCGCGATCGTAGGAGCCACCGACTGGGCCTCGAGCCACTCGCGGTAGAGGTCGAATTCCGCCTCGAGGATCCGATCGGCTTTCGCGGCCTCGTTCTCCCGGTTGCTCGCGTTCCGGTCCACCATCCGCTGCAGGTCATCGACATCGCTGAGGCTCACTCCCGTGAGCTCTCGGCAGTCGGGGTCGATGTCCCTCGGTACCGCGAGGTCGATCATCAGCAGCGGACTCGAGTCCCGCTCCTGCATCACGTGCTCGAGCTCGGGGCGCTCGATCAGAGGGTGGGGTGAGTCGGTTGCCGAGACCACGATGTCCGCGGTCTCGAGGTACACGGGCAGGTCGTTGATCCGCAGAGCGGATCCCCCGAAGCGCTCGGCGAGGCCGATCGCCCGGTTGTAGCGACGATTTGCCACGAAGACCGTCTGCACCCCGCGTGCCGCCAGTGCGCGCGCGGTGAGCTCTGCGGTTTCTCCTGCCCCGATCAGCACCACCTTGCGGTCGGCCAGATCTCCCAGGTGCTGTCGCGCCAGCTCGACCGCCACGGAAGGGATCGATACACCCTTCTCTCCGATAGCCGTCTCGGCTCGCGCACGTTTACCCGCAGAGAGGGCGCCTCTGAAGAGCCGATTGATCACCGGTCCAGTCACCCCCTCCACCAGAGCGAGCTCGTAGGCTCGTTTCACCTGACCCTGGATCTCCGCCTCCCCGATGATCATCGAGTCGAGTCCGGCCGTCACCCGGAAGAGATGCCTCGCGGCCTCCTCGTCGCGCAGCGAATAGAGCGGGCCGAGCAGGTCGGTCGCCCTGATTCCGGCCTCTCTGCTCAGCGCTCCGAGAGCCGTGGCTTCGGCATCCACCGAGTCAGCGGCGACCAGATAGAGCTCCGTCCGGTTGCAGGTCGAGATCGCGGCTGCCTCGCTGATGCCCTCCTCCGAGACCAGCGCTCGCAGCAGGCTTGCGGCCCTGCCCTCAGGGAGAGCGAGACGCTCCCGCAAATCGATCCCCGCGGTGCGGTGAGAGCAGCCGAGTGCCAGCAGGATGCTCATCAGTCAGCTTGATCTCGCTCTCGTCCGGACTGGACGAGAGCGCTGATCCTCCTCTGGATTTTCTGGACCTTCGCCGCGATGATCGCCACGTAGATCAGGGTCATGGCGAGGAAGACGATGTACGCGGCGGCCACGTACTTCCCGGCCTCGTCGAGCGGCAGCGCAGGCATCAGAGGCTTCCCCGGTCTGGCCGGTCGGCCTCCATGCTCACGCTCGCTCCCAGATCGGTCGGGGCGGCGGTGCGGCGATACGGCGCCTCGTAGTCGGGCGCCAGCTGTCGTTCCAGTCTGCTCAGCTCAGCTGCGGTGCGTTTGGCCTCGAGCTCGAATTTGATCAGGGCGAAGAACATCAAGCCCAGCCCGATGAAGCAGACCAGGAAGGTGAGCGCCATCGATCCGGGCAGACCGCCCTCCGCGGTAGCGAAGGTGCGCGGGTGGATCAGGCTCTCGGCCAGTCGCACGGCCATGAAGTTGAGTGGCACGAAGGCCCCGGCGACGATCGCGAAGACCGAGGCGTAGCGTGCCTGACGTTCACGGTCCTCGATCGAGTAGCGCAGTGGGTAGTAGGTGGCGTAGAGCAGGAAGATGATCAGGAAGCTGACCAGGGTCGGCTCGTCCCAGATCCACCACTTGCCCCATGCGGCCTTGGCCCAGATCGACCCGGTGATCAGGACCGTGGTGGCGAAGATGACCGACTGGTGGATGAGCACGTACGACCGAGCGTCGTGGGCGGGATCGTTGGTCCTCAGGTACTTGATTCCGTAGATCCCGGCGATGATGAACCCCAGCAGCGCCCAGATGGCAAGAGGCACGTGGAGGTAGAAGATCTTCTGGATGAAGCCCTGATCCGCATCCAGCGGGGCGTAGAAGAAGACCATCCCGAAGCCCGCCGTTATGACCACGGCCGCGGCTGTCACGAGCGTAGGTGCGGAGGTGAGTCGGGCTTTCAAGGTCTCGTTGTGCTCCTGATCTGGTGGTTGAAGGTGCCTACTCATCGAGCAGGTAGTCGAAGACGGCGAAACCGATTGCGCAGAAGATCACATCGTAGAGCCCCAGAACTGCAAGCCATGTGCCGTAACGCTCGAACCCGGGACCACCCGCCTCGAGGACCGGGGAAGCCGCTCCCGCTGCAGCGATCACCAGAGGGATCGAGAGCGGCAGCAGCAGCAGCGGTGCGAGCAGGTCTCTGGCCGACGACATGGTCGCGATGGTCGAGATCAAGGCTCCTACAGCCGCGAGACCAAGGGCAGCGAGGACGAGCACAGGTGCGAGCGCCGGAAGCGCCTCGGCTGAGTCGAGGAAGAAGAGGGCGAACAGGGGCACCGCGATCAACTCCAGCAGGATCAGGTAGATGGTCAGCGCGGCTGTCTTCGCGAGGAACATCATGCTGGGGTCGCACGGCGAGAGCCGGATCAGGTCGAACCCGCCCTCCTCGCGCTCGCTGATGAAGATCCGGTTGATTGCGAGGAGAGACGCGAAGAGCAGGGTCGTGACGAGGACACCGGCGGCAATCCCGCCCTCGAGCCGCTCGCGGTCGAGTGCGAATCGGAAGATCACGAACACGGTCGCCGAGAAGAGCGCCATGGGTGCCAGCGAGCGCCATGCCCGCAGCTCGATCCTCAGATCCTTGCCGAGTATCGCCAGCAAGCCGCTCATCCGAGCTCCAAGGTCTGATCGGAGATAGATCTGAGGCGATCCCGATCGTGGCTTGCGATCACCCGGGTCCGCCCGCTTCGGGAGAAGATCTTCTCGAGCCTTTCCCTCGACTCGTCGTCGAGGTTTGCCTCGGGTTCGTCGAGAACCAGCAGGTCCGGGTCGTGCAGCACCGCTCGGCAGGCAGCGACCCGCTGGGTCAAGCCGGCCGACAGTTCGATCACCCTGCGCTCCGCGACCGCCTCCAGCGCGGCGTCACCCAGCAGCCTCTCGATCTTCGCTTCGGCGTCATCCAGACCATGGAGTCGAGCCGCGAAGGCGAGATTCTCGCGCGCGCTGAGATCCCGATAGAGAAGGGGCTCGTGTCCGAGATAGCCGACTCTGCCTCTGATCTTCCAGGTCTCCTTCGGGATCTCCGCATCGAGCACGCGGGCGGCGCCGTGACTGGGGCGCAGCAGACCCGCGAGGATCCGCAGCAGGGTGGATTTCCCCGAACCGTTCGGACCCAGTACGGCAAGGGTCTCACCGGCAGCGACCGTGGCGTCTACAGGTGGCAAGCCCGGGCGATCGCCGAAGTCCCGTCGGAGTCCATCCAGTATGAGGGCGGGCGCTGGCGAACCCCCAGCGGTATCTGATTGCGCGGGCAGGGACATACAGGTGAAGGTACCGCCAGCCGAATAGGCGGTGTGGGCCCGATCAGCCGCGCAGGGTGCGGCGACCGACCTCGATCAGAGAACCGAGGCCGCTGCGCAGGGCGGTACGCCGCTCGGTTGGTGATCCGTAGAGGATCTTCCCGCTGGCCCGCACTGCCTTGCCGAGAGTTTCGTCGTACGGGTGCCACCAGAAGTCCCGGGTGAGCCCGGGCTCGTAGGTGATCGTCTTGACGTTGACGCACTCGTAGAAGCCGAACTTCGAGTGGGAGATACCCACACCCGAGTCCTTGACCCCGCTCCAGGCGCACTGGCAGGCACCGTGGGTGAAGGCGTGGTCGTTGATCCAGGCCATTCCGGCTTCGAGTCGGCGGGCGATCCTCTCGCCCCTCTCACGATCGCGGGTCCAGACCGATGCGCCGAGCCCGAACTCCGAGTCATTCGCGAGCCGCAGGGCCTCAGCCTCGTCGGCGACCCGGATGATCGGCAGTACCGGACCGAAGATCTCCTCCTTCATTATCCGCATCTCGTGGGTGACTCCCGTGAGCACGGTAGGAGCGATGAATCTCCCGCTCAGACCTGCCACCTCTCTCGCCCCTCCACAGCGCATCTCGGCTCCTCGAGCTACTGCGTCGGCAATGAGTTCTTCCACCAGGTCGGCCTGGCTTTCGGAGGTCATCGGGCCGATCTCCGTGCTCCACGACATCGGGTTGCCGACACTCATGGCCTGAGCTCTCGAGACCACGCCCTCGATGAATCGATCCGCCATCGACTCGACCACGTACGCCCGCTCGATGCTGGCGCAGGTCTGCCCTCCGTTGGCGAACGCTCCCCAGATCGCGCCCGGGATGGTGTGTTTCAGGTCGGCATCGGAGCAGACGATCATCGGGTCCTTGCCGCCGAGTTCCAGCACCGCGCCCTTCAGCCGCTTGGCGGCTTCGACTCCGACCTTGCGGCCTACCTCCACGGATCCGGTGAAGAAGATCTTCTCGGCCTTCGACTTGACCAACGCGTCACCGATCCTGCCACCGCCGTGGACGGTCCTCACGAGCCCCTGCGGCAGGCCCGCGCGCTCGAACACCTTCCGCACCTCCTCGCCGATCAGCGGGGTGAGGCTTGCGGGTTTGAGGACCACCCCGTTTCCTGCCATCAGGGCGATCGCAACTTCGGTCAGCGGAATCGACCAGGGAAAGTTCCACGGGGCGATCACACCGATCACCCCCACCGGCTCGAAGGCGAACTTCGCCGACTTGCTGGCAAACAGGGCACTGCGCATCGGGATCTTCTCGTCGGCCAGCAGTCGCTGGCCCTCGTCGGCGATCCAGCGGAGACCATCGACGCTCGGGATCAACTCCATGGTGTAGCTCTCGACGATCGGCTTGCCCTGCTCCTGGCTCAAGAGTCGTGCCAAGCGGTCGCTTTCGGCAAGCACCACATCGGCTGTGCGGCGGATGTAGCGCGCCCGCTCGCTTACCGGTAATTGTGCCCAGAACCTCTGCAGCTCCGATACCTCGCCCACCACGGACTCGACAGCCCCCGGACCGATCGTGGAAACCGCTCCGAGCAGTTCACCGGTGGCCGGATCGAATGACTCCAGGCCCTTTGCCCTCGGTGCCTTGCGGCGCGGCTTGGAAGCGGCCGCTTTCGGCTTCGCCGCCTTGGCACCATTTCGGTTGCCGTTCGCGGAGATCGCTGGAGCCTTCGCCGAGCGCTTGGTCGCGCCCTTCTTCCCGGTCTTCTTCGGCTGATCTGCCATCGCGCCCGATTCTAGGTTGCCGGTCACCCAACTCGGGTCGTTACCGGCTGGTTGGCGGCACCCGATGGTGCTCACGCGTGCCCTGCACCTCCCGGCTGAATACGCAACTGCACGCCCTGGCCTGTGTTACCTTCATCGAGTGGCGGGGGTAGGAACCATGCCTCGAAGTGGTGTTCGAACACACTGAACAGGGAGAAAAGATGACCCCCAAAATCCGACTCACCCTCGCCTCGATCCTCGCGTTGGTGGCCCTTGGTGCCATCGCGCCTGCGGCCAACGCATACGTCTATTGGAGCAACGCCGGCACCAATTCGATCACCCGAGCCAGCCTCGATGGCACCGGCACCAACCAGCCCTTGATCACCAGCGGAGGGTATCCCCGTGGAGTCGCGGTCGAGGGCAACCACATCTACTGGACCGACAGCGACACCTCCTCCATCGGGCGCGCCAACCTCGACGGCACCGGCGCCAACCTGTCGTTCATCACCGGAGCCGCCTATCCCTCGGGAGTCGCGGTCGAGGGCAACTACATCTACTGGACCAACTCCTCTGGCACCTCCATCGGCCGCGCCAACCTCGATGGTTCCGGCGCCAACCAGTCCTTCATCACCGGTGCAAGCTCTCCCGTTGGAGTCGCGGTCGAGGGCAACTACATCTATTGGGCCAACAACGGCTCCCACTCGATCGCCCGCGCGAACCTCGACGGCACCGGCGCCAACCTGTCGTTCATCACCGGAGCCGATTATCCCAATGGACTTGCGGTCAAGGGCAATTACATCTACTGGACCAACGCTTCCTACGCCACCAACACCATTGCCCGCGCCAACCTCGACGGCACCGGCGCCAACCAGTCGTTCATCACCGGCGTCAATTTTGCCGGGGGAGTAGCGGTCGACGACAACTACATCTACTGGGTCATCCCCTATTCGAATTCCATCGGCCGCGCCAATCTCGATGGTTCCGGCGCCAATCCGTCCTTCATAACCGGTGCAAGCTTTCCCTCGGGGCTCGCGGTCGTCGATCCGCCCTCCGGCAGCCTCAGTCCGTCCTCCCACGACTTCGGCAACCGTTTGGTGGGCACCGAGACGACGGCCACCTTCACCTTGAGCTCATCTGCATCGACTGCTCTGGATATCGAGGCCATGGGTATTGGTGGAAGTGGCGACGAGAACTTCGGGATCTTCGGTGACAGCACCTGCTCGATCGCGACGACTCAGCTCTCCAGCGGCCAATCCTGCACGATCAAGGTGAATTTCTCTCCCTCCAGCACCGGCTCGAAGTCGGCCACCCTCGACGTCCAGACCAACGACGGCCTGAAGTCGGTCGCTCTCACCGGTACGGGAACTCCCATCCCAACCATCTCCGGAGCCGGCAAGCCCACCAAGATCTCACTGAAGGTCAAGGTCGGATGCGGTGATGCGAATACCTGCACCCTCCAGTTCACCGGCAAGAAGATGGGGACGAACGCTGCGATCACACCCAAGACCGTCTTCGTCCCGGCGGGCCAGCAGCCCACCGTCACCCTCGCCTACTCCAGAGCCCTCAAGACGGCGCTGGCCAGAGGCGGGCGGGTCAGCGTCACCGTGACCAATCCGGTGAGCGGGGGAGCCAAGTCGATAGTCGTGCAGGTGGCCAGGTAGATGACCCGCAAGCTCCGACTCACCCTCGCCTCGATCCTCGCCGTAGCGGCCCTTGGTGCCATCGCGCCTGCTGCGAATGCGTATGTGTATTGGAGTAACTCCAGCTCTGGCTCTATCGGCCGGGCCAACGACGACGGCACCGGCACCGCTTCTCGCTACGACCGCCAGTTCCTGTCATCAGATTCGCGCACTGGTCATGTTCCTAATTGGTCGTGCTGGCAGCCTGCCTGCCCCCGCATCATCCCGTCCTCCGTCGACTACGAAACCTGCCTTGTCTCAGGCGGGCCTTGCCATCGAACCGTCACGCTCCACGCAGACCAGCCCTACTATACGTTGCACCCCCCGACCCCCGTGACCATCCCGGTCAACGGGATCGTCCTGATCGACGACGTAGCCGATGAGTTCCGAGTCACCGGCGGCACCTGCGTCGGCTTAACTTCACTCCCCACCGCCGCCAACTGCGGAATCACCGTGGCTTTCAACCCTCGAAGTGTCGGCTCGAAATCAGCCACCCTCCGCGTCGATACCAACAAGGGCGCCAGGTCCGTCACTCTCACTGGCATCGGCACTGCACCCGCCGGGTCGCTGAGCCCCTCGTACAGCGCCTTCGGCAGCCGGCTCGTCTCGGCCGGCCTTTCCTCGGCTGCTACCTTCACGCTCGTCTCCAACGGCAATCACGGTCTTACCATTCCCGAGGACGGGATCAACCTCACCGGCGCCGATCCTGATCAGTTCCAAGTCACCGGCGGCACCTGCTCGGCCGCCTCTACTTCACTTGCGCAGTACCAGAGCTGCACGGTCACCGTGGCCTTCGACCCCTCGAGTACCGGCTCGAAGGTGGCCGCCCTAGAAATCCAGACGAACGACGGCACCAAGACCGCCACCATCACCGGCACCGGCACCGCCACCGCCGAACCCACCATCTCCGGGGTCGGGAAACCCACCAAGACCTCACTCAAGGTCAAGGTCGGATGCGGTGATGAGAATGCCTGCACGGTCCGGCTCACCGGCAAGAAGGTGGGGACGAACGCTGCGATCACACCCGAGACCGTCTTCGTCCCGGCGGGCCAGCAGCCCAGCGTCACCCTCGCCTACTCCAGAGCCCTGAAGACGGCTGTTGCCCGTGGCGGGCGGGTGAGCGTCACCGTGACCAACCCGGTAAGTGGCGCCGCCAAGTCGATAGTCGTGCAGGTGGCCAGGTAGAGAAAAGGGGGGAGGGCCGGGCATCGCCCGACCCTCCTGTCCACTCCCCGGCTTTCGACGCTTTGGCCGACGGATCGTCTCCCTGCCACTTGACTCGAGTTAGACGATGCGCCTCGGCCTCAGACGCACCCATAAGAACATTCCACCGAGGCAGGAGTTGCGGCTTTAGACGAGCTTTCGGATTTGCCCTTCTGGCGCTGAATTCACGCCTGTCTGCTCACGGGTATCGTCTCTGCGGATGAGCGCTGAACCACCGTCTTCCGCCCGAATCGCTCCACCGGAATCGCTCGGCTCCTCTGCGGTCGAGCTGACCCGCAAGCTGATCCGGTTCGACACGGTCAACCCACCCGGTAACGAGCTGCCGCTGCAGGAGTTCCTGCTCGAGATGCTCGAGTCAGCCGGCTTCGAATGCGATCTGCTCGAGTCCGAGCCCACGCGGGCAAATCTCGTGGCGAGACTGCCGGGGAACGAGCCTGGCAAGAACCTCGCCTTTCTCGCCCATGTGGATACGGTCAAGGCCGACACCTCCGACTGGCAGCACGATCCGTGGGGAGGAGATCTGATCGACGGGGTCGTCTGGGGCAGGGGGGCGATCGACATGAAGGGTCAGGTCTCCTGCGAGGTCTCCGCAGCGATCGCGCTCGCCGAGGCCGGCTGGCGCCCACCGAGCGGCGATCTGAAACTGATCCTCACCTGCGACGAGGAGACCAGCGGCACCCGCGGTGCGATCTGGCTCTGCCGCGAGCACCCGGAACTCGTCCAGGCCGACTACATAGTCAACGAGGGAGGCGGGGATTACTTCGAACTCGACGGCCAGCGGTTCTACGGGATCTGCCACTCCGAGAAAGGTTTGATGAGGTTCAAGGTCCGCTCACGAGGCAGCGCCGGTCATGCATCTCAGCCTGCCATCTCCGAGAACGCCCTGATCAAGTTGGCCCCACTGATCACCCGCTTTACCGAGCAGCCCCCTCCCGAGCCGAGCCGCGACGGCCTGGCCTTCCTCTCGGCAGTCAGGGGATCCGAGGTTTCCCCCGACGAGGTCGCAGTCGAGGTGGAGCGGATGCGCGCCTCAGATCAACGACTGGTCGACTATCTGGTGGGGCCAATGTTGGGGATCACGATGTCTCCGACGATGGTTTCGGCTTCAGAAAAAGCAAATGTGATCCCCGCCGCCGCCGAGGTATTCATCGACTGTCGCATCCCGCCCGAGTGCGGAGAGCGCGAAGCCCGCGAGCGCGCCGAGGCGCTCCTGGGCGAGGGCGACTATGAGATCGAGTTCGTCGAGGCCGTTCCCGGCAACTCTTCCGAGCCCGAGTCGCCACTGCGCGACGCGATAGCCGAGTGGATCGACGAGGTCGATCCGGGCGCGCGCGTGGCGCCGATCGCAACCCCCTTCTTCAGCGACAGCAACGCCTTCCGCAAGGCCTTCCCCGACTCGTTCGTGTACGGATTCTTCCCGCGTCGGGATCAAGGACTGTTCGATGCCGCGCCACTGATGCACGCGGCCGATGAGCGCGCGATGGTGAGCGATCTCGAGTTGGCCGCAGAGTTCTTCTTCGACCTGCCGCAGCGGTTGATGCAGCCCGACTAGACTGCGGCTGGATGCTCGACCGTATCGACCACGTGGGAATCGCCGTTGCCGACCTCGACTCGGCGATCGCCCTCTACGAGAAGACCCTTGGTATGCCGTTGGTGCACCGTGAGAAGGTCACCGAGCAGGGTGTGGAGGCCGTTCTGCTGGATGTGGGCGATGGCCATATCGAGCTGCTGGAGCCTCTGGGAGAGGACACACCGGTGGGCAAGTTCCTCGCCAAGAAGGGTCCAGGCCTGCATCACGTCGCCTACGCGGTCAGCGATGTCACCGCAGCCCTGGCCGCGCTCGCAGAGCAGGGAGTGGCGTTGATCGACAGCGAGCCCCGTCGCGGGATCCGCGACTCTCGAGTTGCCTTCCTTCACCCCAAATCGACTGGCGGGGTATTGACCGAAATAGTCCAACCGGCGGAGGTCCACTGACCATGGCTCAAGCGAAGAAGAAGGGGCCCGAACGGGCCGAGATCGGTTTTTCCGGAGGTCAGGTCGCGGCAGTCCGGATGACGGCCAAGCAGATGACCGATCTGCGAAAGGCACTCGACGGCGGCGAGGGGTGGCACGACCTCGAGACAGAGGACGGCCAACTCTCGGTCGATCTTGCGAAGGTGGCGTTCATCAGGGTGGCAGCGACCGATCAGCGAATCGGGTTTAGCGACGCCTAGCGTCGGGAGCCTCGGACCGGTTGCCCACAGACAGTTGCTCGCCGATCTCGACAGACGGGTTCTCTACGCAATGCGAACCCGCGGCCACGGTCGCGTTCCCGAGACGATCGCCCGAGTGCTCGGCAAGATCGGAGAGCACGGCGCGATCTGGTTGGCCCTGGGCATCCTGTTCGCCCTGATAGATCCGGCCAACCGCTGGGAATGGTTGTTTGCCGGCGTGCTCGGACCGGTCGGAATCGTCTTGAACTTCCTGGTCAAGCTGGTGGTCAAGCGCCCCCGCCCACAGATTCCTGGACACCCCCCGATCGGCGGTGCACCCAGCTCGTTGAGCTTTCCCTCTGCCCACGCGACCTCGTCGTTTGCTGCGGCCACGGCGATGACGCGAGTCGATGACACTGCGGCGCTCCTGTTCATCCTCGCCTTCGCGATCGCGTTCTGTCGGCCTTATCTCGGCATGCACTACCCGAGTGATGTGATCGCGGGCGCGATCCTCGGGACGATCCTCGGTCTGGTCTGGCCGCTCGGGCTCGTCTCTTGACTGTTCGCACCAGCCATCTGAGGGCGACCGGATGAAGGTCGGGATAGTCGGGCTGCCGAACGCAGGCAAGTCGACGCTCTTCAACGCGCTCACTGCGGCGGGTGCCGAGACCGGCGCCTATCCGTTCACCACGATCGATCCCAATGTCGCGATCGTCGAGGTGCCCGACAAGCGTTTGGATGAGCTAGCAACCACTCTGAACGCCTCCAAGGTCACCCCGGCGACGGTCGAGTTCCACGACATCGCAGGACTGGTCCAGGGCGCAGCGCAGGGTGAGGGCTTGGGTAACCGTTTCCTCGCGGCCATCCGCGAGACCGATGCGATCTGTCACGTGGTCAGGGTTCACGACTCCGGTGATGTGACCCATCCGGAGGGCCGGATCGACCCGATCGCGGATCTCGACCTGATCGACACGGAGTTGTTGGCGGCCGACCTCGAACAGGCCGAGCGCAGGCTGGAGAGGCTGGTCAAAGAGGCTCGCTCAGGGGACGAAGAGGCGGTTGCAGAGCGCGACTGGCTGCAGGCCGTGGTGGCAGGTCTCGAGGAGGGCAAGCCGGTGCGGGAGTTCCCGCCTCCCGAAGCGGCGCCCGAGGCCGCCATGCGCCTCTCTGCGCTTACTTCGAAACCGGTTCTCTATGTCGCCAATGTCGAAGAGGGCGAAGTAGAGGTTCCAGCAGATGTAGCCGAGCGGGCCGCGGCCGCCGGGGCCGGTGCTGTTGCGATCTCAGCCAGAGTCGAGTCGGAGTTGAGAGAGCTCGATTCCGCCGAGGCCTCGGAGATGCGCGAGGAACTGGGGATCGAGGGATCGGGCCTCGAGCGCCTGATCAGGGCTGCTTTCGATCTACTCGATCTGATCACCTTCTTCACCGCCGGCATGGAAACCGAGGCGGTCGCACGCACCCTGCCGCGAGGCGGAACCGCTTGGGACTCCGCCGGAACGATCCACACCGATATCCAGGAAGGCTTCGTCAAGGCGGAGGTGGTGACGTGGTCCGACCTCGTGGAACTCGGCGATTATCCGGCTGCCCGCGACAGGGGCCTGTTGCGCACCGAGGGTCGCGACTACGTGGTCGCCGACGGCGATGTGATCACGATCAAGCACTGAGACCTGCTTTCTGATCTAGCCTGAGTAGATGGAGCCACTGTTCGTCGCAGACGTCCTGCTCGATGAGGAGCGTGTTTCCATCCGCTGTGAGGATGGAGTGATCGCGGCCGTCGGCGCCGACCTCTCGCCATCCGACGGTGATCAGGTGATCGAAGCCGACGGGATGCTGATCACCCCACCGATGGTCAACTGCCACACACATTCGGCGATGACCCTCTTTCGCGCTTACGGTGACGATCTTCCGCTCATGCAGTGGCTCGAGGAGATGATCTGGCCCGCGGAGGCGAAGTTGACTGCCGAGGATGTCTACTGGGGGACGAAGCTGGCCACCGTCGAGATGCTGCGCTCCGGAACCACCAAGTTCTATGACATCTATTGGAACTCGGATCAGGTGGCTCAAGCCGCGGTCGATGCCGGAATGCGGGTGGCCGCAGGGCAGGCCGTGATCGACCAGATGGATTCGGCCAAGGCTCCGGAGTTGGTTGCCGAATCGTCGGAGTTCCTCGATCGCCTGGGCGAGATGGGGCCGTTGGTGACTCCGTGCATCGCGCCTCATGCGATCTACACGGTCAGCGAGGAGTCGCTGAGGGGTCTCGCGGAGTTGATGCAGGAGCGAGACGCCATATTCAACATCCACCTCTCCGAGACCGAGCATGAGGTGCAGCAGTGCCTGGAGCGCACCGGCAAGCGACCGGCCGATTACCTGGACAGCCTAGGGGCGCTCGGACCCCTGTCGATCCTCGCTCATGGCGTTTGGCTCGGCGAGTCCGAGTTGGAGCTGATCGCCGACCGGGGTTCGACCGTGGTCACCAACCCGTGCGCCAATATGAAGCTCGCGGTGGGAGGAGCGCTTCCGTACCCTGCCGCGCTGGAGAGAGGGGTGGACCTTGCGCTCGGAACCGACGGTCCGTCCTCCAACTCCAACCTGAACATGTTCGAGGAGGCGAAGATCTTCGCTCTCTTGCAAAAGCACCAGGCGGTCGATCCCTCTGTGGCGCCAGCGGGCGAGGTGCTTGCTCTGGCCAGAGGTGAACGTTCGAAGTTGGTTGCCGGTACTCCGATTGCCGAGGGAGAGGCGGCCGACTTCCTCCTGCTGGATCTGCGAGTACCCGAGATGGCCGCCGGCGATCTCGATGCGCGGCTCGTCTACGGAGCGCCGTCTGAGGCGGTGGACACCGCTGTGGTGGCGGGCTCGGTCGTGATGCGGGGCCGGGAGGTTCCGGGAGCCGATGAGGCGCTGGCCGAGGTACGCGAGCGGTCGCAGAGGCTCACATCCTGATGCCTGGTCGTCTGCACGAACCGCCCGCCTCACCTAATCTCCAGCAGTCTGACAACCGACCGGGGAAATCCTCTGGTCGCAGAGCGACGGGAGAGTTACCCAGATGACAAAGCATTCTTTCGAGGCCCGTGATCATGCGTTGTTCGTGGACGGCGAGCGTCTCGAGACCGGTACCTGGGACGAGGTCCTGAGCCCCTATGACGAGTCGCCTGTAGGCCGGGTTGCCATCTGTGATGGCGCAACTGTGGATCGAGCCTGCGAAGCGGCACACGCTGCCTTCGAGACGGGCGGCTTCCCCCAGCATCAGCGGGCCGAGGTTCTCAATCGCGCTGCCGATCTGGTGGCCGAGCGACAGGAGGATCTCGCCCTGACCATCGCCGCCGAGGCCGGCAAGCCTTTGAAGACCGCGCGGGTCGAGGCGAACCGCACGGTCGGCACCCTGCGGTTCTCCGCGGTCGAGGCCCTCAAGTTGAGCGGAGAGATGGTTCCCATGGAGGCCGGCGAGGCCGGGATGGGGAAGCTCGGCTTCATCCTGCGAATTCCTTACGGCGTGGTCGGTGCGATCAGTCCCTTCAACTTCCCGCTCAATCTCGTCGCCCACAAGCTCGGTCCTTCGATCGCGGCCGGCAACGCGACCGTCCTGAAGCCTGCTGGCGTCACTCCGATCTCGGCGATCAAGTTGACCGAGATCCTCTACGAGGCAGGCCTGCCCGAGAACTGGCTCCAGGTCGTCTGTGGCAGCGGCTCAGAGGTGGGACAGGCAATCGTGGAGAGTCCGCTGACCAAGGCGATCACCTTCACCGGCTCACCGCCGGTCGGCTGGGGGATCCGGGCCGAGGCGGCTCGCAAGAAGGTCAACCTCGAGTTGGGCTCGACCGCGCCGCTGATCGTCTGCGAGGACGGTGATTGGGAATCCGCAGCTGACAAGGCCCAGCTCCACGCCTTCTCCCATGCTGGCCAGAGCTGTATCTCGATCCAGCGGATCCTGGTGCACGAGTCCCTGATCGATGGCTTCCGTGATCGATTCCTTGCCAAGGTCGCTGAACTGAAGGTCGGTGATCCGTTGGACGACGAAACCGATGTAGGTCCGCTCATCAGCCGCGGAGACCGGGATCGGGTGAAGACCTGGGTCGACGAAGCCGCCGCCGCGGGTGCCATGGTGCTTGCCGGCGGCGATCTGGTCGACGATGATCGCTGTCTGGCGCCGACCGTGTTGGCCGAGACACCGCGCGAGGAGAAGATGTGGTGCGAGGAAGTGTTCGGCCCCGTTTGCACACTGCATCCGTTCGCCGACTTCGATCAGGCGATCTCGATGGCGAACGACGCCAAGTTCGGTCTGCAGGCGGGGATATTCACCCGCGATGTCGGTCGGGCGATCGAGGCGGGGAATCGTCTCGAGTTCGGAGGCGTGATGGTGAACGAGGCACCGACCTTCCGTACCGACCAGATGCCGTACGGCGGAATCAAGGATTCAGGCAACACCCGTGAAGGCCCCGCCTATTCGGTCCTCGAACTGACCGAGGAGCGTCTGGTCTCACTTCAAGGCTGAGTTTCTTCTCGGCCGACGAAAAGAGCCCCGGAGTTTCCTCCGGGGCTCTCGTTGAATCTCGGTGGCTGCGGTTGAACCGCAGCAGATCGCTGCTACCGGGCCGTCTTGCGCCTGGCAGTGGTCTTCTTCGCGGTGCTCTTGCGGGCACTGCTCCGGCGAGCCGGACGCTTGGAATAGACCTTCTTGACGCCGGTGACGAGCAGCAGGCCGAATCCGACCTTGGCCAGGAGATCGACGATCGCGAAGATCGTGATTTCCGTGGTCAGATTGATCACTGCCTCACCCTCGGTGCCGAGTATCCAGACGATCGGGTAGATGAACCAGAGCACGGTCAAGACGCTGGCGAGAGTGACCCAGAGCTTCTTGGTCTCCCCTCCCTGCTTCTTGGCCGCGGTGTATACCGGCCCCCAAACCGCGACCAGCACGAGCAGGAAGCCGAGGCACGAAAGTCCGTACCAGACATACCTGTTCGTCTCGTCAGCGGTGAGTGCGGCAACGAATCCGGTCACGATCATGAACACATCGGCTGCAATGACGCCGCCGATGAGCGCGTTCCTCTCTCGCCCGTCTTCACCACCGCCGCGGAGCGACGGAAGGCCGACCATCAACAGGCCGACGAGAAGCAGGGGAGTGGTGAACGCCCAATCGATGTAGCGGGCAAAGTAGACATCGATCCCGCGAGCTGATTCCAGAACGCCTGCACCGGTCGCCATCGCGAAGTAAGCCGCGGTAGCGATCAGACAGACGAGGAAGGAAGCAATCGCGTGATGACGCTCCTTTGCCGGCAGACTGGTTCCGATCATGGCGATCAAGATCGCGCCCGCCGCCATACCGGCGAATCCGATCCAGAGCCATGTCTCGTTAACCACAGCTGCAGCTGCCAAAGGAATACTCATTCATCCTCCTTGTAGGGAATGGACTGACCTCACCATCTTATTAGCGCTGGCAGAGGCAAGTTGCCCCGCCCGCCGGCGATTTGACCTCTTCCGTGCCTGAGGTGACTACAGGTCACACAACGGAGGCCAGTTCAGCATCTTGCGCTCCGTTCTTCTACTCGCCTCTTGATTGCAATGAGCCAGCGTCTCCTGATCAAGGCCGAGAGCGGGGAGATTGCGGTCCAGTAGAGATTGAATCTCAACTGCGCGGACTCATCTATCGCTTCAACCTGTGTTTCGGTGATCAGGCGGCAGCGCGGTCCCAACTCGCTATCGGGGAGCGGCTCGGTGATGAGTGTGCCGACCGCCTTGACGGTTCCTGGCTCACGCCAAGTGGTCCAGCCCGCCGGGTCTTGGAGTTTCGGATTTCCGCCCCTCGGCAGCCAGACCTTTGCCGCCGTACCGCCGACGAACTCCGTCGGATCGCGCTTCAGCACCAGCATGCCGGTATCCGCCCGGATGAACTCTTCGATACTTCGTCGCGGGTCGAGCCCGCGCGCCGCAAGGAGTGACCAGGTGAGCGGGTCCATGGCGATAGGAGCAGAAAGGGCCCCGGCCAGCGTCTCTTCTGCAGTCTCGTTCACGACGCATTGATGAACTGTTTCGACTGTCGGCTGCTCGATCCAGTCTGCTGCTGGCATGCGGCCTGGTTTGTCTAGTCGTGCGGACGCGCGAGCTTGCGGTGGTTCAGCGCTTCGTCCAGCACCGATTCGTCGACCCCGAGCTCGATCGCGACCTCGCGCAGGGTGCGTCCCGAGGAGGCGGCTTCCTTGACCACCTCGGCGGCCTTGTCGTAACCGATGTGGGGGTTGAGCGCAGTCGCAGTGGCGAGGGTCGACTCAGCGTGTCGGTCGAGCATCTCGAGGTTCGGCTCGACTCCCTGGATCACCTTCTCGTCGAGCGCGCTGCAGGCGCCGGTCAGGAGGTTGATCGAATCCAGGAGATTCCTTGCGATCAGCGGAACCCTGACGTTCAATTCGAATTGCCCTTGTGAACCAGCGAGCGTGATCGCCGCATCGTTTCCGATCACCTGGTCTCCTACCTGGATCACTACTTCCGGGATCACGGGGTTGACCTTTCCCGGCATGATTGAGGAGCCCTTCTGTAGCTCGGGCAGCAAGAGTTCCGCGAGACCGGCTCTCGGCCCGGATCCCATCAGGGCGAGGTCGTTCGCGATCTTGATCAGCGATACGGCGAGGGTCTTGAGAGCACCTGACATCTCGACCAGGGCGTCCCGGTTTCCCTGAGCCTCGAAGGGATCGGCAGGGGCGAGGATTTCGAGTCCGGTTTCGCTGGCGAGCAACTCACGCACCTTGCCGGCGAACTCATGGTGGGTGTTGAGTCCGGTGCCGGTTGCAGTGCCACCCAGCGGAATCTGACCGACCCGCCCGAAGGTGTCCCTGATCCGATCGGCTCCAAGTCTGGTCTGGGCCGCGAAGCCCGAGAACTCCTGTCCGAGGGTCACCGGCACTGCGTCCATCAGGTGGGTGCGGCCCGCCTTGACCACATCCGCGAACTCCTCGGCCTTCTGCTCGAGTGACGCGGTGAGGGCCTCGACGGCCGGGATGAGATTGTCGTGGGCTTCCTGCAGGGCAGCCAAGTGCACTGCAGAGGGGAATACGTCGTTGGACGACTGGCCCATATTCACGTGGTCGTTCGCGTGAGCGCCGTCGTCGGCAATCGCGGCGATCACCTCGTTCGCGTTCATGTTCGAGGAAGTCCCCGAACCCGTCTGGAAGACGTCCACGGGGAACTGGTCGTCGTGCTTGCCTGCCGCCACCTCGTCGGCTGCCTCGGCGATCTTCTCGGCGAGCTTCGCATCCAGCCCCCCGATCTCGCCGTTGGCCCGGGCAGCCGCCGCCTTGATCCGACCGAGCCAGTGGATCACCGGTGGGGGTATGGGGGCCCCCGAGATCTTGAAGTTCTCGACGGCCTTGGTGGTTTCGCCGCCCCAGAGTTGGTCTGGACTCATGCCTGCAGGCTATCTAGCCACGGGTGTTTCCCGCTTCGAGGCCTCGGTCGAATCCGGGCATCAATATCCCCGGGTCATCCCCCGACGGTACGTAGCGAGCGGCTGCGCTGACCCGGCGCACGAGATCACTGTGGATCCCGTTGGTCGACCCGGCCGCCCTCTCGACCGCGCCGAGCAGATAGCCAGCGCGTAACGACCAGGGCCCGGCCGGGTCCTCGAGGGCGTCGGCATTCAGGGTGGTAGCGGCGGCAACCAGATCCGAGCCGACGGTCGCCATCTCGCCTCCGGGCTGGCGAGGTGGCAGACACTCGGAGATCCTGGTTCCGTCAGCCATCTCCACCCGACCGGGAGCTCCCTCAAGCGCTGTCAGATAGGCCTCGGTGCCGGAGAGGCAGGCGAGCGGTGCGATCTCGGGGTCACTCGACCTCGCGCAACCCGTGATCGCGATCGCACAGGTGATCACCAGGGCGGCCAAGGTGGCCATGGGAGCGATCCTTGGGCGGCTGCGGCTGCTGAGCAGGGGCTTCACTGAGTCAATCCTAGGGTTTCGTCCGCCGCGGCCCCTAGTTTCCACTCTTGTGAGCGAGGCGACGCCTCTAAGGGCAATCGACCCACTCGCGCACCGAGCCATGGAAGCACTGGTTCGTGCGGAGGCGACGGTTTCACGTCGTCTTGCCGCCGACCTCGATCGGATCGGTGTGTCGGCAACCGGGTTCTCGATGTTGGTTCTGCTCGTCGGCGGCGGCGACGAGATGGAACTTCGTGCGATCCGTCGGCGTCTCAATGCGTCCAAAGCGACCGCCACTGAGGTACTCGACACGCTCGAGGGCAAGGGTTTCGTGGTGCGGACGCGACTGGAGTCCGACCGCCGCGCCGTCTCGGTCGCGTTGACCGAGGCCGGGAGGAATCTGGTCACACATGCGTTCCCGGCTCATGCGCAACGGGTAACGGAGGCGTTCGGTGTGCTCGATGACGACGAGAAGCGTCAGTTGGCCGAGATCTGCCGCAAGCTCGACCGGGCAGCCTGACCCCAGTCGGGATCTGTGACGGGGCAGGGAGTCCCGCCGATCGTAGGTCCCGACCGTAGAATCGCCCGTCGATGACGAATTTCCGGGCTGTAGCCCCAAATCAGAACTTCCCCGAGATGGAGGAGCGCGTGCTCGCCGGGTGGCGCGAGCGCAAGGTCTTCGAGCGGTCCCTCGCTCAGCGGGAGAATGCGCCGCTCTGGAGTTTCTACGAGGGACCTCCCACGGCAAACGGCAAGCCCGGTTCGCACCACGTCCTCTCGCGGGTCTTCAAAGACGTCTATCCCCGCTACAAGGCGATGAAAGGTCATTACGTACCCCGCAAGGCCGGCTGGGACTGCCACGGCCTCCCGGTCGAGTTGGAGGTCGAGAAGGAGCTCGGCATCTCGTCCAAGGACGAGATCGAGGAGTACGGGATCGCCGAGTTCAACGCCCGTTGCCGTGACTCGGTCTTCCGTTACGTAGAGGACTGGAACCGACTCACCGAGCGAATCGGGTTCTGGATCGATCTCGACGATCCCTACGTGACCATGGACGACGACTACATCGAGTCCGTCTGGTGGGCGATCTCGCAGATGTGGACTGCCAACTCGCTCTACGAGGGGCACAAGGTGGTCCCCTACTGTCCGCGCTGCGGCACGGCGTTGTCCTCTCACGAGGTCGCTCTCGGCTACCGGGAGGTCGAGGATCTCTCGGCGTACGTCAAGTTCGAGGTGAACGAGCCTGGTGCATCTGGGATCCAGGCGGGCGACTCACTCCTCGTCTGGACGACCACTCCCTGGACGCTCCTGTCCAACGCAGCCGTGGCGATCGGAGAGGGGATCGAATACGTCCGCGCTGTTCCTGCGGACAGTGAAGAGGTGTTGATACTGGCGGCCGAGAGGGTCGAACACGTGCTGGGGGAGGGAGCCGAGATCCTCGATCGTTTCAAGGGTTCCGATATGGCCGGCACTCGGTATCTGCCGCCGTTCCCGTACCTCGATGACTTCGGCCCGAACGGCCACACAGCGCTGGAGGCCTCGTTCGTTACCACCGACGAGGGAACGGGGATGGTCCACACCGCGCTCGCGTTCGGAGAGGACGACTTCAGATTCGGGCAGGACCACGGCCTCGCCCTGATCAACCCGGTCGGGCTCGACGGCAGGTTCGACAGCTCGGTCGGGGAGTACGAAGGCAGATTCGTCAAGGAAGCTGATCGCGACATCGTGACCGCCCTGGGAGAGTCAGGGTCGCTGTTCAGATCGGAGGCGTACCTCCATTCCTACCCGCACTGCTGGCGCTGCGACACACCCCTCCTCTACTACGCCAAGTCGAGTTGGTACGTCAGGACCTCCGATGCTCGCGACCGGATGCTCGAGGCGAACAAGGAGATCGGCTGGCACCCTGACCACATCAGGGAAGGTCGTTTCGGCCGCTGGCTCGAGGGAAACGTGGACTGGGCCCTATCCCGCGATCGCTATTGGGGCACCCCGCTGCCGATCTGGAGTTGCGAGTCGGATGGGTGCGATCAGACCGTCTGCATCGGCTCGCGCGAGGATCTCCGCAAGCACGGTGGCGAGGTCCCTGACGACCTGCATCGTCCGTTCATCGACGAGGTGGAGTTGGATTGTCCAGCCGACGGTTGTGGCGGCAGGATGGTTCGCTCACCGGCGGTGATAGATACCTGGTTCGACTCGGGTTCGATGCCCTGGGCGCAATACCACTACCCGTTCGAGAATCGCGAGATCTTCGAAGAGCGCTTCCCTGCGGACTTCATCTGCGAGGCGATCGACCAGACGCGAGGCTGGTTCTACACCCTGCTCGCCGAGTCCGTCCAGCTGTTCGATCGCACCAGCTACCTCAACTGTGTCTGCCTCGGGTTGATCCTCGATGGGGATGGCCAGAAGATGTCCAAGAGCAAAGGCAATGTGGTTTCGCCTCAGGAGGTGATCGACTCGCATGGTGCTGACGCTCTGCGCTGGTACTACCTGACCTCGCAGCAGCCCTGGTCGGGCTACCGGTTCTCATCGGAGGCGGTCGGTGAGTCGATGCGACAGTTCCTGCTCACCCTCTGGAACACCTACTCCTTCTGGGTCCTCTACGCGAATACGGAGGAACTCGATTCCTCCTCTCCGCCCGATCCGCCCAACGATCCGACCGATGAACTGGATCGCTGGATCCTCTCCCGCCTCCAGGGGACCGTCGCAACGGTGTCCGAGCACATGGACGGGTTCGACTGCACCAGCGCCGGTAGGGAGATAGCTACCTTCACCGACGATCTCTCCAACTGGTACGTACGGCTCTGCAGGTCGAGATTCTGGGAGGGAGACGCGGAGGCGTTCGCCACCCTTCGCCACTGCTTGGTCCAGGTGGCCAAGTTGCTCGCTCCGTTCACACCGTTCGTAGCTGATGAGATCTACTCGAACCTAGTCGGGGGCGCAGGGACCGAGTTCGGCGAAGGACCTGATTCGGTCCACCTCTGCGACTTTCCAGAGGCGGAGCAGGGACGCGTCGATCACGATCTCGAGGCGTCGATGTCCGCCGTACATCGCACGGTCGAACTCGGACGCGCTGCACGCGCTCAGGCCAAGGTGAAGATCCGTCAGCCACTGCGCCGTGCCATCGTCGTCGCCAATGACGAGGAGAGGGCCGCGGTCGAGAGGCTCGAGAGCCTCGTTGCCACAGAGCTGAACGTGAAAGAGGTCGATTTCGTCTCCGACGCTACGGAGTTGGTCTCCTATCGGGTCAAACCCAACTACAGGAGCCTCGGCCCGCGCTTCGGGAAGGAGATGCCACTGGTCGCCGCAGCGGTCGAGGCTCTGGACCCCGCGGTCGTCTCTCGTGTGATGGAGGGCGACGGTCAGGTCGGGATCTCGATCGAGGGCAAGGAGCATGAACTCCTCGCGGAGGATCTCGAATTGGCGATGGAGCCTCTCGAGGGCTACGAGGTCGAAGCCTCCTCAGGCCACGCGGTCGCGCTGTCGGTCGAGCTCGACGAGGAGTTGCTCTCGGAAGGGCAGGCTCGTGAGATCGTGCGCGCCGTGCAAAATGCGCGAAAGGAGGCCGGGTTCGAGGTTTCGGACAGGATCAAACTCGACCTCGGTGGAGATGCGGATCTGATGGCGGCCGCCCGGAAGCACACCGACTACATAACTTCCGAGACTCTCAGCGAGGAGATCGGCTGGAGCCCCGGATCCGAGAGCACCACGGTCAAGGTCGAGGACCGCGAGCTGTTGCTCGAGGTCCAGCGCCTCACCAGCGACTAGAGCCGCTTGCTCAGGAAGACAGAGCGGGGTCCAGCTCTGCTTCCAGGCGAGCCTTCGGCATCGCCCCGACGACCCGCTTGGCGACCTCGCCGCCCTTGAACAGGATCATCGTCGGGATCGAGAGGACCTCGTACTTCCCGGCCGTCTCCTGGTTCTCGTCGGTGTTTAGGCTGAGGATCGTCAGGTCGTCGCGCTCGCCGTCGATCTCCTCGAGAACGGGGAGTACGGCGCGGCAGGGGCCACACCAAGGAGCCCAGAAATCCACCAGCACGGGGCCCTCGGCGTCGAGCACCTTCGCCTTGAAGTCGCCATCGGATACGTCATCAAGTTTTCCAGCCACTGTTTCCTCCTGTCTGTTTCTGGTTGCCGGTCGGTTGGAGTGAGAAAGAAAAGCAGACGCGGCAGCGGTCGTGTCCTGCCCCTGACCACTTGTCTTTACTTCACAAAGTATAGTATAGACAGGCTTCAGCTGCCTTTGTGTGCATGTTCGTTCGGTCCGAACCGCAGCGCGGGGACCCTCCAGATCGCCTCGAAGAAGATCGAGCGGCTCATCTTCGAGGCTCCCAGATCCCGATCTTTGAACACGATCGGTACCTCGACCACATTCATGCCTGCACAAAGTGCTCGATAGGTCATCTCGACCTGGAATGCATACCCACGGGTCGCAACCTGATCGAGGTCGATTCGCGAGAGCGCCTCGCTGCGCCAAGCCTTGAAGCCACCGGTCAGGTCGCGAACTCCTACGCCGAGCACCATGCGGGCGTAGGTACTGCCTCCCCGACTGATCGCCCGCCTCATGGCACCCCAGTTCTCCACGCCTCCGCCGCGGACATAGCGCGAACCGATCGCGAGGTCGGCCTGCCGCGTGGCGGCAATCAACTCAGGGAGGTAAGCCGGGTCATGTGAGAAGTCGGCGTCCATTTGGACTACCGTCTCGGCGCCGCCTGCCAGAGCGTGGGCGAAGCCAGCAAGGTAGGCAGGCCCGATCCCCTCCTTCCCTGCCCGATGGATCACCCCCAGATCTCCGCGTTCCGCTGCCAGACGGTCGGCGATCTCACCGGTGCCGTCGGGGGAGTTGTCGTCGACTACGAGGATGTGATGGGCAGCCGGGAGACGCTCCGCGATCGCCAGGACGATCTTCTCGAGGTTCTCCGCCTCGTCGTAGGTCGGCAGCACTACCCAGACACCGGATGGTTCTTGATTGACCACGGCGCGATCCTACCCGCCGCAGCACCCCTGACCCCGGGTGGAGGCGTCGGTAGCGTTCGGCTGGTGACGAATGCCGAGATAGCCGAAGCCCTGCGGGAACTCGGGATCCTCTACGAGCTCGACGGAGCTGATCGGTACCGGATCCTGGCCTACGAGAACGCCGCGAAAACGGTCTCGGAGTGGCCTCAGTCCCTCGAGCAGATGTCCCATGAGGGGCGGTTGCAGGAGCTTCCCGGTGTCGGTAAGACCCTCGCCGAGAAAATCACGGCTCTCGTCGAGACCGGGACCATCCCGGCGGCGGACGAGCTGAAGAAGAGGATCCCCGAGGGACTGGTCCAGGTGACGCGGGTTCCCGGGCTTGGATCGAAGACCGCCAGCAGGCTGCATACCGAACTGGGAGTGGAGGACCTCGACGGACTTCGGGCAGCGGCGGAGCAGGGTCAGATCCGGGAGTTGAAAGGCCTCGGGGAGAAGGTCGAGAACAACATCCTCGAGGGACTCGACTCGATGGAGAAGAACTCTGGCGATGCGGGCGGGCGGGTCCTTCTCTCCAAGGTCCTGCCCCTCGCGGAGCAGCTGATCGAAGACCTCTCCGCGGTCGACGGCTGCAAGAGGATCGAGCCTGGGGGATCCGTGAGGCGCTGGGCCGATACCTGCCATGACCTCGATCTGGTCGCCGCCTCAGATGATCCCGAAGCCCTGATCGAGGCATTCACCTCGCATCCGCTGGTCTCCAAAGTCGATTCCAGCGGAGAGGCAGGAGCGAGCGTCACCACCAATAGCGGCATCCAGATCGACTTGCGGCTCACCGGGCCAGAGACATACGGGAATCTGCTCCAACACTTCACTGGATCGATGGAGCACAACGTGGAACTCCGCGAACGGGCTCAGGACCGCGGTCTGTCGGTAAGCGAGCACGGTGTGACGGAGGTCGGGAAGCGTAAACGTGTCCACCGATTCGATGACGAGCACGGCGTCTACGAACTCCTCGGCCTCGAATACATCGAGCCCGAACTGCGTGAGGGGCGGGGCGAAATCGAGGCCGCCGAGGCGGGCAATCTCCCGGCGCTGGTCGAGTTGGGACAGATCCGTGGAGAGCTGCACAGCCACACGACCCTCTCTGACGGGAAGAACGGACTCGCCGAGATGGCCAAGGCAGCGAAGGAACTCGGCTACTCGTATCTCGCGATCACCGATCACTCCGCATCACACGGATTCGGCAACAACGTCGACGAGAAGGCATTGCGTAAGAGGATCTCGGAGATCAAGCGCTTCAATACCAAAGCGCCGAAGGGGTTCCGGCTGCTCAGCGGCTCGGAAGTGAACATCCTCCCCGACGGCTCGCTCGACTACTCAGACGAGTTGCTCTCTGACCTCGACTGGGTGATCGCGAGCGTCCATACCTCTTTCGGAAAGGGAGAGAAGGCGATGACCGACCGGATCATCGCCGCCTGTGAGCATCCGTGGGTGGATTGCATCGGCCATTTGACGGGAAGGCTGCTCTTGGACAGGGAGCCTTATCCGCTCGATATCGAGGCAGTGGTAGAGGCTGCGGCCCGAACCGGAACGATGCTGGAGATAAACGGCAACCCGAAGCGGCGTGACCTCTCCGACCGCCACGCCAGGTTGGCCTCCGAGGCCGGGGTGAAGATCGTCCTCACCACCGATGCGCATTCCACCGAGGGGTTCGAGTTCATGCGCTACGCGGTTGCTACGGCAAGGCGGGGTTGGCTGGAGACGGCCGATGTGGCCAACACCCGGCCGTGGAGGTCATTCGCGCCATTGCGCAAGCGTCACCGCCGGGCTTGACCGGCCGGTTGTCCGGTCTTGAGACCCGGCGAGCGGACGAGACTGACCGGTTCGAAGGTAGACCCCGGCTCTACGTAGAACCGGACTCCGTCGCGACCCTCTATCGCATGGACCGCCTTCTCTCTCCCGCGCCAGGTCATCGCCACTGCGATTCCGTAGCCAGCACCGATCGCAGCTACGCCGGGGAAGAAGATCCCCAGTACACCGGCGAAGAGGGCAAAGGCGAATATCGGCCAGAGTCGCGCCAACGCGACTCGGTCAGGCCGATCGGTTGGCAATTCCGTGCTCGTCCTCGACTTGGCGAGGAGCGGGCGCATCGCATCCGCCGCCCGTCGTGGCCTGCCGAGCATCAGCCCTGCAACCAGAGCCAGAGGCCACCAGATCGAGCACACGAGCAGGGTGAGGCGGTCGTCGTCGGAGCCGGCCACGAGTATCGATACAGCCCCCAGTACGGAGGCAGCTGCCGCGGTGCTGAGGACCGTTCCCCTGATCAGATCGCAGAAGTACAAGTCAGCCGCCGATCCTGACGATCAGGTCCGCCACCTCGCCTGGCCCTGAGAGCTCGATGTCGGCGCGCTCAGCGAGGCCCAGATCCGAGGTCTCGCCGGAGAGAACCGCCACCTTGGTCGCCGAGCCGAGTTTCTGGCTCGCTACGAGCCCGTCCAGTGCCTCGAACGCATCGAGGTCGGTGAGATCATCCCCGATGAAGATCGCCGACTCGATTACGGGGCGAGCCGTCAAGAGCGCGGTCACGGCGACACCCTTGTCGACGGCAACGTCAGGGCGCAGTTCGAGCACCATCCTGCCGCTCCGTGGCTGCAGACCGGCTGTCCGCGCATCGCTGCCAACCCGCTCGATCCACTCGTTCAGCTCCTCCGTCGGTTCCGAGCCTCTCCAGTGCAGCGCGACGATCGGCCCCTTGTCCTCACTCCGGATTCCGAGAATCTCCATCTTCTCGACATCCAGTGTGGCCAGGAAATCGTGCGCATCGTCTTCGTGACCCGCCAGCAGGGGATCAGGGATTGCGACTTCCTCACCTGGTTCGAGCAGCTCCAGCCCGTGGTTTCCCGCGTAGAGCACAGTGTCCAGCCCGGTCAGTCGCCGGGCTTCGAGCGCCGGACGGCCCGTAACGACCGCACACAACCCGAGCCTCTCCGCGGCGACGGCAAGAGCTTCGACGGCAATTGGCGGGACCTCTACCTGTTCCGGACGTTCCACGATCGGAGCCAGGGTCCCGTCGAAGTCGCAGAGGAGGGCGAACTCATCAGGTCGCTCCAGGACCTCGCGGGACAGTTCCTCGAGCCGTCGGTCTGTCGAATCCTCGGACACGTCCTCTAGTATCGCCCGTCGTGCCCCGCTTTCTCCAGCTGGCAGTGATCGGAACCGCCGCCGGCCTGTTCAGTGGCCTCTTCGGGGTGGGAGGAGGCACCATCATCGTGCCCCTCCTGATCGCCTGGCTTGCGTACGGAGAGCGTGAGGCGACCGGGACCAGCATGGTCTCGATCTTCGTGATCGCAGTCGCTGCGGTCGTGGTCCAGGCCCTCTACGGGAATGTCAGTTGGGTCGACGCAATCGTGATCGGCCTCGCAGGTACCGTCGGAGCGCTGCTCGGAACGGCTCTCCAGCAGCGGGTTCCGGAGAGGGTCGTAGCCGGGATGTTCTCGGTATTGCTGTTCGTGGTCGCCGTGCAGTTGGTGGTTTCGTGACGGTCGTCGCACTGATCGCCTGCGGACTCGCAGCCGGGATCCTCGGTGGGATGCTGGGTGTCGGCGGCGGAATCATCTTCGTACCGGCGCTCGTCCTGATCGTCGGCCTCTCCCAAGTCGAGGCAGAAGCGACCTCGCTGCTCGCGATCATCCCCGTGGCAGTCGCCGCCGTCTGGCGACAGCGGGAGTACGGAAATGTCCGCATGAAGGAAGGGCTGCTGGTCGGAGTCCTTGCGATCGCCGGGGTGGCGGTCGGCGTCGTGATCGCCAACGCGGTCAGCGGAGAGATCCTCAAGATCGCGTTCGCAGCATTGCTCGTGCTGGTCGCCATTCGGATGGCGATGCGGGCCCTGAGGCCTGCCACGACCGACTAGTCGTTCACTCCGATACCTCGCTCGAGCGCTCCCTTCACCCCCGCATCGAGCGCATTGAGTCGGTACAGCGCAAGCGCCTCGGGCGAGCCGAAACCCTTGCCGCGTCCCGCCTGCGGAGGTTCCCCGTGATGAGAGATGACGCAGTTGATCAGTGCGGCCCGGCGTTCCGGCGCCAGATGCGAGCCCGCAGCACCGATCATCTCGGCTCCGATCGTGAGGTGCCCGACTAGCCGGCCTTCATCTGTGAGGCCGAAGTCGGCACCGTAGGTGAACTCCCTGACTTTCCCGACATCGTGGAGGAGAGCGGCCGCCATCAGCAGGTCGCTGTCCAGTCGAGGATGCAGTTGACAGGTCTCCAGGGTGAGCGTTCCGACCGCGACCGTGTGCTCGAGCAGGCCGCCGAGATAGGAGTGATGTCCCGCTCGGGTGCAGGGGGCCCGCCTGAATGCCTCGGCAACGTCCTTACGGGCGAACAGCAGATCCTCGACCACCCTCCTGAGGGGCTCGTCGTAGATCTCCCGGCTCAGGTGCTCGAGGAAGCCATCGAGTTCTTCCCGACTCCGGTACGCGGCCGGGAGGAAGCTCTCGGGATCGGCCTCTTCGGGTGCGAGTGTCCTGATGTCGGTCAACTCCACCACCAACTCTCCGCGGAAGCGCTCGACCCTTCCGGCCACCCGAACCGGGTCTCCTTCCGAGAACTTCGCAGAGAGGACGTCGGCGCGGTCGAACGCCCGGGCCTTGATCGAACCGGTCCTGTCCTTCAACTCGACCGAGAGGTATGAGGATCCGTTGCGGGCCGTCAGTCGATCCTTCCGCCCGCAGGCGAAATCGCCTCTCAGCGTCTGCCCGGGCCGGAGTTCCGAAATGGTCGGACCGGCGACCACCACATCGGATCCATCGGCTCTCTCCTCCTTGCCGGCTTGTTCGGGCTCGGGTGCGGTGTGCGCGCTCATCAGTCGATCTTTTCGCCTCAGTCGGACGCACGGCTGCCCGCTGGTCTACGCTCGTCCAGATGGATTCGATCGCTTGGGAAAACGATCCGCCCGATCTGCGGTCCCCGATCCTGGTCGGGGCATTCGCCGGGTGGAACGATGCCGCTGGTGCGGCGACGACCGTCGTCACGACCATCGCCGAGACGATGGACGCCGAATTGATCGCCCAGATCGACCCTGAAGAGTTCTTCGACTTCCAGGCCAATCGCCCCACCATCACCCTCACCGAGGGGAGCAAGAGGGAGATCGAGTGGCCGGGGAACATCCTGCTCGCGGTTTCGACCCCCAATGCCGAGAGGGATCTGGTCCTCCTCGTCGGCACCGAACCAAATCTCCGGTGGCGCACCTTCTCCGAGACCCTGGCCGAGGCAGCCGACTCCCTCGGAGTCGAGATGATCGTGACTCTTGGCTCTCTCGTCGCCGATGTGGCTCACACCCTTCCCGTACCGATCACCGGTTTCGCATCGGATGAGTCCCTGGCTCGTGAACTCGATCTGGAACGGTCCAACTACGAGGGCCCGGTCGGCATCACGGGGGTGTTGCATGACGCCTGCTCACGTCGAGACCTGCCCTCGGCGAGCCTCTGGGCAGCCGTTCCACACTACGCAGCCGCCGTTCCCAATCCGAAAGCTTCGCTCGCGCTCCTGCGCAGACTCGAGGGCTTGACCGGCGTGGCGCTCGACGGTGCTGATCTCGAGGAGGAGTCCTCCTCCTACGAGGATCAAGTCAGCAATGCCGTCGCGGCAAACCCCGAGATAGCGGAGATGGTCTCGAGGCTCGAGGAGGAGCAGTCGGAGAGGCTCGATCAGGGTTCCGAACTTCCTTCCGGAGAGGCGATCGCGGAGGAGTTCGAGCGGTTCCTGCGTCAGCAGGGAGATGGTCGCTAGGCGGCCTCGTTCCGGCCCTCGGAGGCCGGGCAGATCAACTTGAAGTCGCACCAGTTGCAGATGGTCGGCGACGGTCGTGGTTCGAAGTCCTGACTGGCGATCCCCTCTCCAACTTCGTGGGTGAGCGCCTCGATCCGCTCCCGCTCGTCCCCGCTCTCATCGACCGCGACCTTCTCGTCGGCAAGCACGTACCAGAAGCTCCCCCTGGTGGGCTCCTCTATGCCCCACGACTCCTTGGCGGCTATCTGGTAGATCGCGAGCTGAACGTCGTTCCGAAGATCCTTGGCTGCCTTGGGATCGCCGGTTTTGTAGTCGATCAGCTCGAATCCCCCTTCGGGCAGGGCATCCACCCGGTCGACCCGACCCCGGAGGTGATGCGGTCCGATGGTGAAGTCGAAACCCTTCTCCAGCCAGCGCGGCGTCGCCTCCAGCCGGGTTGACCTCTCGTAGTAGCGCTTGAGAGCCTCCACGGCCCGGTCGTGGAACTGGATCTCGTCGTCGCTCTCGCCGAATCCTCCCTTGCGCCAGGCTTCGACGAAGAGTGCCATCAGCCTCTCCCGGGTTTGCTGACTTTCAGGGTCGTGATACCGCTCGAGGACCTGATGGATGGCGATGCCGACCCTCTGGTTGACGGTCTGCTGCTGCGGAATCCCGAATACCCTGGCGAACTTGTACTTGAGTGGACAGGTGCGGTACAGGTCGATATCTGTCGCTGAGAGCGCCATGCCCTGACCCTTGCGGGGCAGGAAGGCTTCGAGAGAGGGTTCGTCCCGCTCCGCGACTAGTTCACCACTGCGCTCCCTCTCTGCCTCTCCGGCAAGGATGAACTCGTCGAGTTTCGATTCCCCCAGCGCCTCTGACTGACCCACAGAGAGGTCGTGGGAGAGCAACTGATTGACGTGCTCGAGCGCCTCGTCCAGTGGCTCCTCGTCCCGCTTCTGGATCAGGGCAGCGAGTTTGATCGATTCGAGGAATCTCGCGACGGCCGCGTGGATGTCCATATGCGCATCGAGACGCGGGTCTCCCAGTCCGCCACCCGCCCTCCACGCTCCTTCGAGCGCCTCCTCCTGGATCATCCTGTACGCAGCGTGGAGACCCTCTGCCGGGCCGAATATCTCCTCGACTTGACGATCCTCGGTGGCCTTCAGGGTCGCTCTGGCTCTCTCGAAGGCGGGGGCGGGTCCGGCGCGCTCGCCGGTGGAGTCGGTCTTGGGTCTGCTCAGGATGAGCCGCTCTCTGGCTCTGGTCATCGCCGAGTACAGGCCGAGCCGGGCAGTCTCCTCGGCCGGCCGCCGGCGCGCCGCCAGTTCGACCGGCAGTTGCGCTGCGGGTCTCTCCCCGGAGAGTGCGCCTGCCTTCAGTCCGAGCACGAACACGGCTTCGAACTCGTTCCCCTTGAAGCGATCCAGACGCCCGACCTGAACGGTGTCCGGACTCTGTGGCCAGCGGTCATCGGAGAACGGGAGATCGGCCTCCGAGACGGTGATCAGGTGGTTGACGAAAGACCTGTTCGATCCCGTCGGATGTCGCCGCGCCCACGCCGTCGCGAACTCGTCGAGTCGGGAGAGTTCCCGCAGGCGCTCGACGGTGTCCGTCGTTGCCCCGTAGAGGCGCTCCCGCCTCAGTCCGATGCGCTCGATCAGCCGACGAACGAAGACGTCGGGGGTCATGGCCTCCATCGCTTTGGACGCCGCCGCGTAGAGGCCCAAGAACTCGCGTATGCGCTCGCGGGCATCCTGCGGGAGCTGAGGACTCTCCAATGCCGCCTCGCTCGCCGAAACCATGTCGAGCTTCCTGCGGCGCGCGATAGAAGTACAGCTGGCCACATCCACGGACCGGAGTTCGATCGGAGCCCGCCCCAGTACCCGTACGGCCGCCGGGCCGTCGGTCGGGTCGGCCAGGAGGCGCAGCCACGCGATCGCGTCACGCACCTTCGCCCGGCTGAGGAATCCCCGCCCCTCGATCGATCTGAACGGAATATGGCGCTCGGTCAGAGCAGCCGCAATCTCTCGTTCTGCCCGTGTATCCGCGAGCGCCACACAGATCTCACCACCGGGGACGCCGTTCGAGAGCATCGTTTCGATCTCTCTCGCCGCTGCCTGCGCCTCCGCCCGTTCGTTCTCGCAAACCCAGAAGTCGACGGCTCCGCTGCCGGAATCGCCCTCGCCCTCGATCTGACCCTGCTCCACATCTGCAGCCGCGAGGGCGGTCATGGAGATCCTCTCATCGTGTCGATGGCAGCCCTCGAGGGTGACCTCCTCGAGTCCATCGATCGCTCGACGGGCCCACTCGATACCGATCCCTCCGTCGGACCCCGCGATCAGATCGCAGGCCAGCGCGGTCGTGGCAGCGCGTTTGGCGAGGGCACCAACCAGCTGGAGCTCAGCGGCGGAGAGGATCTCGAGCTCGTCTACGACCAGCGCAGGGTGCCTCTCGGCGATCGCCGTTGCGGCGCTCGGATGTTCGGCCAGAAAGGCAGTGAGTGCGAGGATCGCTTCCCCTCCATCGATCCCTCCTGCTTCCCTGACCAGCCGATCGTGTGTCTCGAAGAGTTCGGCGAATTCGAGTTCCCGTTCGGCCAGATCCAGATCGGCCTGATTCTCTGCCGCCCGTTCCTTCGCAACCGCCCAGGACCTGAAGCCGGTCGAGTCGGTTCCTGCGTCTTTCAGCGCATCGATCCGGGTTACGATCCTCGCCAGCAGCCCCCCCGGGTTCCCCCGGATCTCATGGAGTCGCAGGGGGAGTTGGTCGAATTCGTCGAGCATCAGCGCGACCCGCTCACCCGGGCCGAGGAGGTCGAAGAAGGCGTCGGAGCCAACCAGTTCTCCGTGGGCGGCGAGAAGCCTCGCAGCCGCCTCACGCACGGGCAGACATTCGATCGGCTCGAAGCCCTGATCGCTGATTCGCGCCTCGGCTCTGCGCCGCAGCGCGGAGGCTCCTGCCGTAGTCCGGGCGATGGCCAGCGCGCTCTCGGACCGGCTTGCCAGCCGGGCGAGCCTCTCGGCCAGTGCCTCGGTCCTCCCTGAGCCCGCTCCTCCGGTGACCAGGACCGACTTGCGCTCCGGGTCAGCTGCCCTGCTCTGGGCGTCGGTCAGGGTGATCGGTTGTCTCGTAGTTTCCTGGTCCAGGTACTTCATCTCCAGTGAGGCTATTCCATGATCACAGGACGTAATTTCGGCCCCGAACCATCTCGCGCAGGCGATCTCGGAAGTTGGGGAGTCGGCATCCGGTGGTCCCGTCGTAGGATTGACTCATGTCCGACTCTCCAGCAACCGGAACCGGTTCCGCCTCCTCTGGCTCGACGCCCAGCGTCGAGCGTTGGTTGACGGCCTGCCGTTCGGCGGTCGAGGGACAGCGTCGGGTCTTCGACGAGCACGTGGGGATCGAAGCTCGCACCCACTACGACGGGGTTGGAGAAGGGGGCGACAACACGCTGGTCATCGATCGCCTCTGCGAGGACGTGTTCTTCGAACAGTTGGAAATGTTGGCCGCCGAGGGATACTCGTTCACCGCGATCTCCGAGGAACGCGGCGAGGTCCGTTTCGGTGAAGACGACTCAGCTAGCCACACCATCGTCGTGATCGATCCGATCGACGGCTCGTTGAACGCTCGCAGGACCATCCCTTGCCACAGCCTCAGCGTTGCCATCTCGACCGGCATGTCGATGGCCGATGTCACATTCGGCTACGTATACGAGTTCGGTGCGGCCGAGGAGTTCTATGCCGAGCGGGGATCGGGCGCCGTGTTGGACGGAAGTCCGGTCCGGATCGATGACTCCCTCGGCGACGGACTCGAGATAGTCGGCATGGAAGCAACCAGACCGGAGCGCATGGTCAGGGTTGCGGACGAGATGACCGATCGGGTCTTCCGCCTGCGCACGCCAGGTTCTCTCGCCGTCTCTCTGGTCTATGTGGCAGCGGGCCGTTTCGACGGCATGCTCTCGATGCGCGGCTGCCGCTCGGTCGACGCCGCGGCCGGTCAACTCATCGTCAGAGAGGCAGGCGCGAGCCTCAGTTTCGCCGGAGAGCCACTGGAGCAGGCAGCCCTCGATCTCGGAGCCCGCTACCACGTGGCCGCAGCCCGCACCGCGTCAGACCTCGACTTCCTCCTCTCCGCTCAGGCACTGCTCGAATGAGCGAGCGTCTGGTCGACTGGAACCTCGCCGAGCGCATCGCCTGCACCATCGCCGGCGAGGGACCCGCTTGGCTTGGCGCAGGGGAGGCGGAGTTACGCCGGGAATCGGACAGGGCGATCGAAATCGTCAGCGATTACACCGGACTTCGCGCGCGCACGGAGATTCCACCTGCGGAACTGGTGACTCGCGAGGAGTGGGTCGATTCCTCGATCAAGTCCTTCCAGGAGATCTCTGCCGAACTCGAGCGCGAGTTGATCGAACGTTCACAGATGCCCAGCGGAATCGGGAGACGGCTCGGGGCTGCCGCTACGGGAGTGGAGGTCGGGCTGGCTACCGGATACCTAGCGCAGAAGGTCGTGGGCCAGTACGACGTGGCTCTGTTCGGTCCAGCGAGATCACCGCGACTCCTCTTCGTCGCACCGAACCTCGCGGCCGCCAGACAGAGGTTGGGCGCGGAGCCCGAGCCGTTCCTCCACTGGATTGCCCTGCACGAAGGAACTCATGCCTTGCAGTTCGCGGCCGTGCCATGGCTGAGGGAGCACATCGGTGGCTTGGCCCGTGAACTGCTCACCAAGGCATCTCTGGACGTGAAGACCTCGGATGTCCTCTCGAAGCTGGTCGGCCTCGGTCCACGCGGAATCTCCGAGGCGGTCAGGCGAGGCGATCTCGCCAACCTTTTCTGGACTCAACCACAGATGGAGTTGGTCGACCAACTGACGGCGGCGATGACCGTGGTCGAGGGGTATGCGGAGCACGTGATGGACGCTGCCGCTTCCGAGATGGGGGAGGGGGTCGAGGATCTCCGAGAGAGCCTCGAGAAGGACCGCGGCAGTCGAGGGACCCTCGATCAGGTGGTAGCCCGCCTCCTCGGACTCGATGCGAAACTCGCTCAGTACCGTCGTGGCAAGGCCTTCTGCGATCAAGTGGTCGAGGCGGGTGGAATCGACACCCTGAATCGGGTTTGGAGATCCGCCGAGGATCTACCCACCCTGTCCGAGATAGATCAGCCTTTGAGTTGGATCGATCGAGTGGGAGCGAGCCGGCTGCCCAGAATCCACCCGGTACGCAGCCTTCGCAGGCTGATCCTGCGACGGACTTCGACGGCCTGACGAAACCCCGGCTTCGTCGGTGTAACCACTGCCCCGATCGAGGGTAAGAACATGTGTTCGCCTCACTTCGAGTGCGTACATCAGTCACTAAAACGACCCAATCGAGAAACAGAGGTGCATTCAATTGATGGGTAGAAAGCAGCAGGAAACGGAGTCGAGCGAGGCCACGAGAGCGAAGGCTTCGTCCAAGAACGGCAGTGCCGAGGTCGAAGCGGCTGCAGCGAAGCCCGCCGATCAGGCTCTCCAGGTCGTGGACGCCGTAGTCGGCGTCGTCGACAACGCGGTTGCCGACTACGTCGAGCCCGCTCGCGAAAAGGTGGAGGCCTTGCTCGATCCCGAGCGTCGCTCCGACGAACTCGAGACGATGCGCGTGACCTTCGCCGAGGAGTTCGACAGGGCGGGTCGCCGCGGTTCCGAGGTGCGTGAGCGCGCACAGGGAGAGGTCGCCGACCGTCTCCGTGGCGCCGCCGATCGCATCGCGCCGGTCACCGATCGGATGGAGCCTGTCAAGCAGCGCATCGAGCCGCTGGTTCAGCGTGTCCGCGAACTCGTCTGAGCATTCGGCCTCGGTCATCTGTCGAGGGGACCTCATCCGGACAGCCCGCGCCCTCCAGCAGTCACGGAGGGAGCGGGCTCTTCCGGTTGCGCGGCAGAAAGACCACTTCTGCGAAACTGCTTGATCAGATGAGCAACCCGACACCTTCACATGAAGCAATCACCGAAGCCCTCTCCGGCGTGATCGATCCCGAGCTCGGGCGCGACATCGTCGAGCTCGAGATGGTTCGTTCGATCGAGGTCAGCGATGCCGGTCGGGTCGAGGTGGTCGTGTCACTGACTACCCCCGGATGCCCGATTCGCGGTCACTTCGAGCAGGCCGTCTCTCAGAGAGTAGGGGCGATCGAAGGGGTCACCGAGGTGGAAGTTGGCTTCGACGTCTTGAGCGAGGAGGAGAAGTCGGGACTCCAGGAGAAACTGGGCAGACCGAAGCTTCCGCAGGGATCACTCGCTCAGGTGAAGAACGTGATCTGTGTCGCCTCCGGCAAGGGAGGTGTAGGGAAGTCCACCATGACGGCGAACCTCGCCGCTGCGTTGGCTGCCGAAGGAAAGTCAGTGGGTGCGCTCGATTGCGATGTATACGGATATTCGATCCCCAGGATGCTCGGTATCGATGGTCGCCCCGAGGTGTCCGCCGACCGGAAGATCATCCCGCTCGTCTCACCCGCCGGTCCGAAGGTCATCTCGATGGGGTTCTTCGTCGAGTCGGACGCTGCGGTGGTCTGGCGCGGACCGATGCTGCATAAGGCGATCCAGCAGTTCCTGGAGGACGTGGATTGGGGCGAGCTCGATTTCCTATTGCTCGACCTGCCCCCGGGTACCGGAGACGTCTCGATGAGCCTCGCCCAGCTGCTTCCTCAGGCAAAATTCGTGCTCGTGACGACCCCGCAGCCTGCGGCTCAGTCCGTCGCCCGGCGCTCGGCCGACATGGCTGAGAAGGTCGATCTCGAAGTGGTTGGAGTGATCGAGAACATGTCTGCTTTCCAGTCTCCGGACGGAGAACGGGTTGCGATCTTCGGCGAGGGCGGTGGTCAGATCCTGGCCGAGGAGATCGACGTTCCACTCCTTGCAAAAGTTCCGCTCGAGACCGATCTCCGTGAGGGGGCAGACGAGGGCCGCCCACTGGTGGTCGATAAGCCAGATGCCCCTGCGGCTCAGGCGATTCGTCAGGCTGCGCGAGGAATACTCGCAATGACGCCAGAGGACCTGCCGATGATGGCTGCGCCGGTATCGGGCGATCCTCCTCCAGGCCCGAAGACCCCCGGGCCCGGGGCCACCGAGCTACCGGTCATCCAATAGCTGCTGGCTTCCGGCGCAGCAGGACCCGGCTAGCGCGCCGAGCCACCGTCTACTTCTTGGAGGAGTAGTACTTCGCGTTGATCTCGGTGTACTTGGCCCACTCCGAGGGGAGCTGATCCTCGGCGAAGCAGGCGTCTACGGGGCAGGCCTCGACGCACGCGTCGCAGTCGATGCACTCGTCTGGATCGATATAGAGCTGCTCGACCTCGCTGTGGTCGGCCTCGTCGGGAGTCGGGTGGATGCAATCCACCGGGCAGACCTCGACGCACGAGTTGTCTTTGGTCCCGATGCATGGCTCGGCGATGACGTATGCCACTTTCTCTGTTCCTCCCTCGTCGTGAAGAGTTGTATTTGAGCGCCAACCTGATTGCGATAGGCGAGGTCGCCATTTTACGCAGACCCGCGCGACGATGACTCCCGGCCACCCCGATACCTTTAGAGGAGATGATCCTCTTGACCGGTGCGACCGGAACGGTCGGCACACGACTCCTGCCCCGCCTGATCGACGCCGGTCGTTCTTTGCGCGTGCTGGTGCGTGATCCACAGGACCTCGGCGCCTCGCGCGTCGATGTCCAGTTGGTGCTTGGAGATCTGGCGGACGCCAATTCGCTGCGGCATGCCACACGTGGAGTGGACACCGTGGTCCACCTCGCTGCGACCTTCCGCGATCAGGATCGAAGCGGCGGGTCGATCGAGCAGATCAACGGTCTTGCTACCGCCAGACTGCTCCGGGCGGCCGAGCAGGCCGGCGCCGAGAGGTTCATCTACATGTCCTGTCTCGGAGCCGACGACCTCTCGGGCTCTCGTTTCGTGCGCTCGAAGGCAGCGGCTGAGAAGGATGTCCTCGAATCGGATCTCGCCTCGACGGTTATCTCTGCCTCGTCCATCCACGCATCGGATTCGATCTGGGAGAGGATCGTCTCCGGCCTCTCGGTGCTGCCGGTCACGACACTTCCCTCGGGCACACTTCGTGCCCGTATCCAGCCGGTGGCAGCCGAGGATGTGGCTGCCGCCGTGTTCGCGGAGATCGCTCGCGGTGCGCCTGACTCAACCGAACATCCCCGCAGGGTGGAGCTAGCGGGGGATCAGGCCACCACTCAGTTCTCATACCTCGCAGGCCTCGCCATGCGCAGGCACCATCGTTCGGTGCGTCTGCCACTCCCTCTGGTCGAGGCAAAACTGCGTCTCCTCACCCCGTTCATCCGCGAGGGGAGGCTTCCTGCCCCGGAGGAGTTGGAGGTGCTTTCGGTTTCGCTCTGGTCGGAGAGAGGTTCCTCGGATCTCCGTGACCTCGACATCGAGCCGACACCGGTCAATCCGTTGACTGGCTGAGACAAAGAAAAGGACCCCGCCGCATCAGCGACGGGGTCCTTGGAAATCCGACCCTCGGGAATGAGGGCTGGTTACATCATGCCGCCCATGTCGGGCATGCCGCCGGGCATTCCGCCGCCTCCGCCGCCGTCCTTGTCGGGCGGCTCGGCGACTATCGCCTCGGTGGTGAGGATGTTCTTGGCGATCGAGGCCGCATTCTGCAGCGCGGAGCGCGTGACCATGGTCGGGTCGATGACACCGGCCTTGATCAGGTCTCCGTAGTCGCCGTTCCCGGCATTCAGGCCTTCACCGGCCTTCATGCCCCTGACCTTCTCGACCACCACCGATGCCTCGAACCCTGAGTTCGAAGCGATCTGGCGGATCGGCTCTTCGAGCGACCGCTTGATGATCGATGCGCCGGTGCGCTCGTCGTCGTCGTCGTAGGAGTCGAGGTCGACCGCATCCTGTGCGTTCAGCAGTGCAACACCGCCGCCAGGGACGATTCCCTCTTCGAGCGCCGCACGGGTCGCCTGCAGAGCGTCCTCGACACGGTGCTTCTTCTCCTTCATCTCCGTTTCGGTGGCTGCACCGACCTTGACCACCGCGACACCGCCGGCCAGCTTGGCCAAGCGCTCCTGCAGCTTCTCGCGGTCGAAGTCGGAGTCGGTGTTCTCCACCTCGGACTTGATCTGCTTGATCCGGCCCTTGATCTGGTCGCTGTCACCGCCACCGTCGATGATCGTGGTGTCGTCCTTGCTGACGACCACTCGACGGGCGGAACCGAGCTGGGTGAGCTGGGTGTTCTCCAGCTTGAGACCCATCTCCTCGGTGATCACCTCTGCACCGGTGAGGATCGCGATGTCCTCGAGCATCCGCTTGCGGCGATCGCCGAAGCCCGGAGCCTTGACCGCCACACCGGTGAAGGTGCCGCGGAGCTTGTTCACGACCAGCGTCGCGAGGCTCTCGCCCTCGACGTCCTCGGCGATGATCAGGAGTGGCTTGCCACCCTGCATCACCTGCTCGAGCACGGGGAGGAGATCCCTGACCGAACCGATCTTCTGGTTGACGATCAACACGTAGGGCTCTTCCAGGACGGCTTCCATCCGGTCCTGGTCGGTGACCATGTACGGGGAGATGTAGCCCTTATCGAACTGCATTCCCTCGGTGAACTCGAGCTCCATTCCGAAGGTCTGGCCTTCTTCGACGTTCACCACACCGTCCTTGCCGACCTTGTCGATCGCATCAGCGATGATGTTGCCGATCTCCTCGTCAGCTGCCGAGATCTCGGCGACGCGGGCGATCTGCTCCTTGCCGGAGATCTCCTTGGACTGCTTGGTGGCGAGCTGCTCTACCACCTGTCCAACGGCTATCTCGATCCCCTTACGCAGGCCGAGCGGGTTCGCTCCGGCCGCGACGTTGCGGAGGCCGTGACGAACGATCGTCTGGGCGAGCAGGGTCGCTGTCGTGGTGCCGTCACCGGCCACGTCGTTGGTCGCCGTGGCGACCTCGCGGACGAGCTGGGCACCCTGGTTCTCGAAGACGTCCTCGACTTCGATCTCGCGGGCGATCGTCACTCCGTCATTGGTGATCGTGGGGGCGCCGAACTTCTTGTCGAGCACCACGTAACGGCCCTTGGGACCGAGGGTCACCTTGACCGCATTCGCCACGGCATCTACGCCAGCCTGCAGCGCTCCACGTGCTTCTTCGTCGTACTTCAGTTCCTTGTAAGACATTTCTTCTGGTTCCTCCTTGTTGAGTGGCGGGGACTAGCCGACCTTGGCGAGTACGTCTGACTCGCGAAGGACGAGAAGTTCCTCGCCGTCGATGGTGATTTCCGTTCCTCCGTACTTGGAGTAGAGGACCTCGTCCCCCTCCTCGACGTCGAGAGGACGGCGGCTGCCGTCTTCGTTGAGCGCACCGTCACCGACGGCCAGGACCTTCCCCTTCTGGGGCTTCTCCTTGGCGGTGTCGGGCAGGACGATCCCGCTCGCAGTCTTCTCTTCTTCCTCGGTTGCCTGCACAATCAGGCGGTCACCCAGGGGCTTCAGTTTCATCGTTGATACCTCCGTTGCTGAGGGTCGAATTGTCAGCGCTCAGGACAGGCGTTCAGCGTGTCTCTGGCGCTCTGGCACTCTCTACTGGAGAGTGCCAAGTTCCGGAGGAGTATAGGCAACTAGGGCCGATTTTCCAAGGCCTCCGCCGGAATCCTCAGTTCTGGGACGGCGGATCGCCGTTGCCGCCCAGCAGGGCACCGGGACGCTCGACGATCTGGGAGAAGCGGATCACGCTGACCGTGTCATCCGGCGAGATCGGCCGACCGTAGATCTGCTCGAGGAAGGCGAGACTGTCTTCGAGCCTGCGGAACTCGGGATTGTCGTGCTCGATGTCCCGGGGAGAGAGCTCGGAGGCCTTCTTCATCTCGACATCGTCGACCACCGCCGCAAATATCTTCTCGCGAGGCTGATGTCTGTATCCAACGGTGATCCAGACGACCAAACCCCGCTTGTACTTACGAGATTTGTCTCCCAGTCGGATGGTGGCGGTCTTCCGACCTCGCTTCAATTGGTCGACGAATACGGCAGAGTAGAAATTGAGTACGTAGATCCCGCTCACCACGGGCAGCCTAGAGCAAGCAGGCGCACAACCTTTGCCTCCCGTGCGTGTTCTTGATGATGCGATGAAAGTGATCAGATACCCCCTAGTCCTGACCGCTACGGTCCTGGCAGCCCAGCTGGTCCTGGGTGTGTCGCTGACGCAGGCCCGCCCGACCTGTGGCGGAAAGGTCGCCGACATCGTCAAGGGCCCTGGCAACGACCGTCTGGTCAACCCGATCGGCCCTCAGGTGATCGTCCTCGGGGGCGGTAACGACGTTTTGATCACCCGAACCGGATCCAAAGGTCCGGACACCGTTTGCGGTGGACCGGGAGACGACCAGATCAACAGCGGCAGCGGTGCCGATCGAGTCTTCGGAAACGACGGTGCCGACTCGATAATCGGTGAGAAGGGTGGAGACAAGGTCTACGGAGGAACGGGCAACGATCTCGTCCGATCCGGTCGTGGTGTGGACAGGATCTACGGATCCAGCGGCGACGATTCCATCTACACCGATGCCGGCAAGGACTGGATCGACGCTGGTTCAGGCGATGACACCGTGTTCGGTCAGGACGGGAGAGAGAAGGCGACCCGCGGCGGGGACGGAGACGATTTCATCGATACGGGTGCCGGTGGTGAGACGGTCTACGGAGGCAGTGGCGCCGACTACATCCGGGGACGCGACGGGAGTGACTTCATATACGGAGGATCAGGACCGGACCGCATCTACGGTGACCAGGTCGACGACCATCTCTACGGCGAGGCCGGAGACGATGTGGTGATAGGCGGTCACGGGATCGACTTCCTGTACGGCGACGAGGATGCCGATCTCTTGCGCGGTGGCACCAACGGAGATGACTACTTCGGTGGATCGGGAATCGATACCGTGAGTTTCGCCACTGCCACACCTCCCGGAGCAAGCGCGGGAATTCCAGGTGTGAGGATCGATGCCGGCTCGGCCGCTGGCGACGATGGCAGCTCCGAGACCCTCAGCAGTATCGAATCGATTCTCGGCTCTCCTTATGCCGATGACAACAACTCGGGTCGCGCGTTCGAGGATCTATGTGGAGCCCCAGGTTGCGCCCACGAGCAGGTGCTGGTCGACGATCGCACCGACCGCGATGTGGGTCTGGTCTTGATCGGCGACGACAGCGCCGACGACAACTGGGTCGTCTCGTCCAGCGAAACGACTGTCAGCATCGTCGCCTCTTCGCCTCTTTCGGCCGGAAACGGATGCACCCCCACGGCAAGCGGTGCCACCTGTGAGATACCTGCCGATCTCGGCTTCATCGCCGCGTGGACAGGAGATGGAGACGACCGCATCGAGATCAACTCAGCCGTTGCTGATACTGCCACGACCGACCTCGATGGCTCCGACGGTGACGACGAGGTAATCGGCGGGCCGCTCGATGACGTGATCATCGACGGCGGAGGGCGTGACCTGCTTTCGGGTCGGGCCGGCGCAGACGCCCTGATCAGCAATATCGGTGCCGACGAACTGCTCGGTGGCGACGGCAATGATCAGTTGGTCACCAACACGATCTGCGTTCCGCACTCGTTCTCTGGAGGCGGCGGTATCCAGGACATCGCCGGATTCGCGCGCGTTCAGGACGTGGGGATCGAGGCCAAGTTGGGGGGCACGGCCAAGGCCCGCAACGACTCGTCCTGTGCCGCCACGACCGTCTCGGCCGATCTCGAGATCCTCGAGGGTACGAGTCAGAACGATGTCCTGATCGGGACAAACGGCTCCGACACGATCTACGCGAGGCAGGGAGATGACCTGCTGAAGGGGCTCAGGGGCGAAGACAGACTCTTCGGATCGATCGGAAGAGACGACTGCTCGGGCGGTGGAGGTCCTACGCTCTTCGACAGTTGCGAGATCAAGCGCAGGTAGCCAAACGGCGCTCAGCCCTCGTAGCCGGCCTCCCCGATCAGCGGTACGAAGCGGCAGGGCCCGATCTCCTCGACGTTACGCTGTCCGGTGTCGCCGAGCGTGACTCGGGTCAGCACCTCACCGCCGTCTGCCGAGACTGGAACCACCAGCCTCCCTCCCTGCTCCAATTGGGAAACGAGACGCTCCGACAGGTTCGGAGCCCCCGCGTGTACCGCGATCGCGCCATAAGGAGCCAGCGCAGGCCAGCCACCCGATCCGTCCCCGGAGATACAGGTCACGCGCTCGACTCCGCACTCACGCAGCGCTGCCTCTGCCCGATTGGTCAGTTCCGGGATCCGCTCGATCGAGATCACCTCTTTGCAGAGATGGGAGAGGACCGCCGCCGAATAACCTGACCCGGTTCCGATCTCGAGCACCTTCTCATCTCCGGTCAGAAGCAGGCTCTGGCAGATCTCGGCGACCATCAGAGGCTGGGAGATCGTCTGATCGAATCCGATCGGCAGGGCTCCGTCGGCGTAGGCGAGATGCCTGCTCTCCTCGGGGACGAATGCCTCTCTTGGTACCGCTCCCATCGCAGTGAGGACCCGCTCGTCGGTGATCCCCCGGCCCCGAAGCTGCTGCTCGACCATTTCGGCCCTGAGTCCGGGGTAGTCGCTCAAGGGACGTAGTTCTGGAGATCATCCGGGCGCAGGATCGTCAGCCTGCCCCGTCCGACCTTGACCACACCCTCGCGCTCCAGACCCGCGATGAACCGGCTGACGCTCTCCCGCGAGGTGCCGGCGAGTTGGGCGAGATCCGCCTGGCGCATGTTCAATGTGACGGGCTCGTTGGTTCCACCGGCACTTGCTTCGGGAGTCGAGAGCGCCTGGATCAGGGCCGCTGAAACCCTTGCGGGAACGGTCTGGAAGGACTGGCTGGCCAGACGCTCGTTGGCCGCCCTGAGCCTCTCGGCGAGGGCCACGACCATCTTCTCGGCCAACTCCGGATGCTGCCGAAGCAGCGAACGCATGTCGGTAGCGGGTATGGCGAGCAGTTCGACCGCATCCGAGGTTTCGACGCTCGCGGATCTCTTCCCCTCATCGAACAGCGACATCTCACCGAACACCGCACCCGGACCGAGGTTGGCGAGGGTGATCGCCCGCCCGTCCCTGTGCTCTCTGGTCACACGGCACGACCCCGACTTCAGTACGAAGCAGGTTCCCCCGTCATCCCCCTCGCTGAAGACCCTGGTCTCAGCAGGGAACCGACGCGGTATAGCGAGAGCGGCAACCTGCTTCAGCTCGTCGGTCGAAAGCGACGAGAACAGGGGAACCCCTGCCAGCAGTTGCACGATGCCTTCGGCTCTCTCCTCCATCCCTTCTGGATTATCCAGCCTCTGGCAAGCGCGTGTTGGAAGGTGACGCTCTCGGGTGGCTACCAGGGGAGGTCATCGGCGATCTCGGAGAGCCTGGGAGCGGTGTCGTCCCTGTCCGAGACCAAGCGTGACATGGCCGGCCAGTCGACGTTCACATCAGGGTCGTTCCATGCGATGCCGCTCTCAGTGGCTGCGTCGTAGTAGCTGGAGAGCTTGTAGATCACATCGGCCTCGTCGCTGAGAACGCAGAATGCGTGACCGAATCCGATCGGAACCAGCAGTTGACGCCGGTTGACGTCGCTCAACTCGAAACCCTCCCAGCTGCCGAAGGTGGGTGACTCCCTCCTCAGGTCCACCGCGACATCGAGGATCGTGCCACGCGCACAGCGGACGAGCTTTGCCTGACCTGGCGCGGTCTGGAAGTGGATACCTCTCAGCGTTCCCTTGATCGAGCGTGAGTGGTTCTCCTGGACGAAGTCACATTCGATGCCAAGCTCGCCCATCACATCGCTGCGCCAACTCTCGCTGAGGAATCCTCGCGGGTCCTCATTGGCCGACACCTCGAAGAGAATCAGTCCCTCCAGCTCGGTATCGAGGCGCTCGAAGCTCATCTGTCGGAGCCTGCTCCCAGCTCTTGGCCGTAATGGCTCAGGTAGTAGTCCCGATACTCACCCGACCGGATTGGTTCCCACCACTGCGGGTTGTCTCGATACCAGGCAAAAGTGCTCTCGATCCCCTCGTGGAATCCGATCTCCGCCTTCCAGCCGAGCGCTTCGAGCCGAGCTGACGAGAGCGAGTAGCGAAGGTCGTGGCCAGGGCGGTCCTCGATGAAGTCGATCCGGGACTCGTCTCCGCCTGCCAGCTCGATGATCCTCTTAACGACCTCGATGTTCTCGAGCTCGTCGGGCCCTCCGACGTTGTAGGCCTCTCCGGTCGCTCCGCACTCGAGCACGACGTCTATCGCGGCACAGAAGTCCTGGACGTTGAGCCAGTTCCGGACTTGCTTTCCATCCCCGTAGACCGGGAGTTGGTCGCCGGCGAGTGCGTTGAGGATGCAGAGGGGGATGAGTTTCTCGGGATGCTGGCGGGCACCGTAATTGTTGGATGCGCGCACGATCAGGGCATCGGAGCCGTAGGTGCGCGCGAACGCGCCCACGAGCAGGTCTCCTCCTGCCTTCGAGGCCGAGTACGGGGAGGAGGGATCGAGCGGTGAGGACTCGGTAGCGGACCCCTCTGTGCCCGAGAAGTCACCGTAGACCTCGTCGGTCGAAATCTGCAGATGCCGTATGCCGGCCTCGCGGGCCGCATCGAGCAGGACGTAGGTGCCGAACACATCGGTTTCGATGAACTCACCAGGCGTCTCTATGGAGCGATCGACATGGCTCTCAGCCGCGAAATTGATCACCGCATCACATCCCGTGATGGCCGCCGAAACCGCGGTTCGGTCCCGGATGTCACCTTGGACGAATTCGAGTCTGTCCGACGCCGCGCCTTCGAGATTCTCCCGTCTTCCTGCGTAGGTCAGTTTGTCTAGGACGACGATGTGATCCTCCGGATGGACCTCGAGCCGACGCTCGACGAAATTGGAACCGATGAAACCTGCACCACCTGTGACCAGTAACTTCATGCAGGCACCTCGTCTGGACTCGGCGTGCGTCGGCTCTGGAGATATTCGGCGAGACCTGTCTTCCATTCGGGCAGCATGATGGGAGTTTCCCACTCGCTGACCAGAACCGAGTTCGCGGGGCGTCGAGCAGGGCGCGGGAACGCTGCAGTGTCGATCGGAATCAGGTCGACCTCCATCTGCGCCTGCCTGAAGATCTCCTCTGCGAATTCGTACCAGGAGCACTCTCCGGTGCCGGCCATGTGATGGATGCCGTAGGAGTCGGTCTCGATCAAACGTGCCAGCCCTGCTGCGAGATGACCCGTAAAGGTAGGGCTGCCGACCTGGTCATGGACGACCTTCACCGGCACGCCGGTCGATCCGACCTCGAGCATCGTCTCCACGAAGTTCGGCTTCTGGTTTGCGACCCCGAACAGCCATGAGGTCCTGACGATGAAGTGGTTGGGGTTGGCCGCTCGCACAGTCTCCTCTCCGGCCAGCTTCGATCGGCCGTAGGCCTGAATCGGTGAGGTCGGGTCGGATTCGACATACGGGGTCTCCTTGGCCCCGTCGAAGACGTAGTCGGTTGAGATCTGGCAGATACTCGCCCCGATCGCCGCAGCAGCAGCTCCCAGGTAACCAGCTCCTGAAGCGTTGACCTCGGTCGCTTCCTCCTCATGGGTTTCGGCCCCGTCGACATCCGTCCAAGCGGCGCAGTTGACCACCGTTGCGGGCGCATGCTCCTTCACCAATGTCTCGACGGCCGACTGATCGGTCAGGTCGAGGTCGCTGCGAGAAAGTGCGATTACCTCGTGGCCGAGTTCTCGCGCGGCTACGGTGAAGTCCCCTCCGAGCATCCCGCTCGCTCCGGTGATCAGGATCTTCATGCCGTGAGGGTCATGGCATCGTGATCTCTGCGTGGTCGCCGACCAGGAACTGCAGCGCCCTTGGCCGGTCCGCTCCTCCGGTGATGGTCACGTCGCGCCCGAGCAGACTCCGTTCCATTCGCGAGCCGAGATCCGAGATGCTGGAGTTCGCGAGGACGATCGAGTGTTCGATCTCTGAGTTGTTCACGCGCACTCCGCGACCTATGGATGTGTAGGGACCGATGTAGGCGTCTCGGAGATCGGCATCGGCGTCGATCACGGCGGGGCCCCTGACCACGGTTCTCTCCAGCCTTGCTCCCGGCGCGATGACCACACGTCCATCGACTTCGGAATCGATCAGCTCGCCATCGATGCTGGATTCGAGGTCTTCGAGTACCAGACGGTTGGCCTCGAGCATGTCCTCGAGCCGCCCGGTGTCCTTCCACCATCCCTTGACGCGATGTGCGCTCACCTTGGAGCCACCGTCGATCAACTTCTGGATCGCGTCGGTGATCTCCAGTTCCCCTCTCGGCGATGGCTCGATCTCCCGGGCGGCCTGGTGGATCGATGGCGCGAACATGTAGACGCCGACGAGAGCCAGATCGCTCGGAGGATCCTCTGGCTTTTCGATCAGCCGCACCACTCGCTCGCCATCGAGCTCGGCAACTCCGTAGGAAGAGGGATCATCGACCGGCGTGAGGAGGATCAGAGCGTCGGGTTCCTGACTGCGGAAGGCCTCGACCAGATCGACGATTCCGTCTCGCAATAGGTTGTCGCCGAGGTACATCACGAAGGGGCTGTCGGCGAGGAAGTCAGCCGCTGTCAACATCGCGTGGGCCAGGCCCAGCGGTTCGGCCTGTTCGATGTAGGTGATCCTGGCTCCGAAGGCGCTGCCATCTCCTGCCGTATGCCGTATCTCGTCGCCGGTCGCGGGAGCGATGATGATCCCGATCTCGGTGATGCCTGCCTCCACCAGAGCCTCTATTCCGTAGAAGAGGACGGGCTTGTTGGCCACCGGGACGAGCTGTTTGGCGGAGGTGTGCGTGATCGGCCGCAGCCGTGTGCCTGCGCCACCCGAGAGGATCAGCCCTTTCAGATCTGCACTCATCAGTGTTCAGGCTACTGCCGCGCCGCGGGCGTGAGGCCAGCGGCATTGCGGATGCACGGGACTAGTAGGTGCCCCCGAGCTTGCGGTGGTCCCAACTGGCGGTGCGTACGGGATCGAAGCGGATCACGACCCTCTTCGACGCCTGCGCCTTCAAGGCTTCGGCGGCATCTCCCTCGATCGAGTCGATCCCCTCGGCGTACCTGATCGTGAGTTCCTTGGCGAACTCGAAGACCGCGTCGAACTCGGTGACCAGCTCCGCTTTCGCCTCGATCTGCACCCCGCGCAGCTCCTGATACTCGTCGCCGGACTCGATCAGCAGGGTGGCGCGATCGTCGCGCTCGATGTTCTTGACCTTCTGGGACTTTCCATAGGTCCAGACCCATATCTCTCCATTCCGAACGACGTACCAGAGCGGCATCAAATGCGGCCAACCTCGTGGACCGAAGGTCGCGACGTTGACGATTCGCTCCTGCCCGAGGAAGTCGAGCTGCTCCTCCTCGGTCATCACTATCTGGTCTCGACGGCTCATCGGTCTTGCGTGAGAATAGGCCTAAGACAAGCATCTACGCTCACCCGCGACAGGTGCCCTCTGGCGAAGAGGGTTCTAGTCCAGGGAGTCCGCTGCCAGGAGGCCGTCGTCGATCAGTTTCTCCAGATGCGCCTGCATCGCCAGGGCAGCGGCGGGGCGGAGCTCCCCAGGCACGTCGTCCCAGACCAGATCCAGCAGCCTCTCCCGCGAACGTTCCCCTGCGTCCAGAACCTCGATCAGTCTCCCCTCGCGGTCGAGTCGATGTTGCAGGTAGGTATCGATGACCGCTGCCGGGTCCTCGATCACAGGACCGTGCCCGGGGTAGAGGAGATCCGGCTCGAGAGCCCTCACCCTTCGCAGCGAACCCAGGTAGTCGGCCAGCGAGCCACCCTCTGCCTTCGGGGGTACGAGTCCCGATCCCGTGCCGAGGAGTAGATCTCCGACGAACACGACCCGCCCGACCGACTCCTCGCGGTGAGCGGGGTGCTCGGGTTCGAGGATCAGGCAGAAGTGGTCGACCGCGTGGCCGGGCGTCGCAACCGCCTTCAAGCCTCCGATCTCCTCGGAGTCGGCGAGAGTCACAGCGGTCTCCTGCATCAGAGCAAGTGCGTCAGAGTGGTCGCCGTGTCGGTGGGTGACGACGATCCCCTCGTGCCCTCCCCGGGACTCGATTGCCTCGAGGACGACATCCACGTGCGCTTCGTTCGCTGGCCCGGGATCGATCACCAGCGTCGGCTCTCGCCCGACCAGATAGGTATTGGTCCCGGTGAGAGTCATCGGCCCGGGATTCGGGGCCGTGATCGTGGTCAGATCGAGAGTTCGATGGGCCATGTCCAGAGCCTACGGACACGGACCTCGGCAGGAAGCGGGGTCAGGCCGCCTTCGAGGCGGGCTTCCTGGCAGACGTCGATCGCTTCTTGGTCGCCGGGGCCGCCTGGGCATCGTCGGTCAGTTGCTCGACTACCGCCTGGCGCGCTGTTTCGGGCTCCAGTACCACCAACTCACCCGCGCCCTTGAGTACCTCTCTGAGGAGCCAGTCCATGCTCCCGTAGGGAACCTCGACCACGATCGAACCGTCGGAGAGTTCATCGACGACGGTGCTCTCTTCGCGCGTCCATCGTGCACGTTCGGGTGAAACCCAGATCCGGGCGATGTCGGCGGTTGGTACCTCTCCGCTCGCAAGCCAGCCCTCGAATGCTGCGATCTCCTCGAGTTCCTTACGGGGCTCGAAGGTCTCTTTGGTCGGTGTGGCTTCCTTGATCCTGTCGAGGCGGAAGTGCCTCACGTCGTTGCGCTTCCGGTCCCATGCAGCCACGTACCAACCCTCGGATCCGTTGGCCAGACGGTAGGGCTCGACCTCACGCTTGGTGAACTCGTCCTCGTTCTCCTTGTAGTAGTTGATCGCGAGGACCTTCTTGCCGGCGATCGCTTCGTTGACGATCCGGGCGGATTCCGAGTCGTCCCCGCCTGACGAAGCGATCTCGAGGCCTTCTTCCGAGGGGTCGTGCCCGAGTGCAGCGACGACCTTCTTCCGAGCGGTCACCAGCCCGCTCTGGGGGAGGTGATCTCCGAACAGGTCGATTGCCGCTACCAACGCCTTTGCCTCTAGCGGAAGCAGGCGGGCCGGTCGGGCGAAACTGTCTCCGTACGGCTGAGAGTCGACCTCGATCGTGTCTTCGACGATCTCGGCATAGAGCACGTAGGTGCCGCCACCGAAGTTGACGACGTTGAGCAGGTCGATGTCCTCCCGGAGTTCATCGTCGGTGAGGTTGAGCCGGGTCTTGACCTCCTCGGTCTGCAACGGCTCGAGGTCGGTCGAGGAGTCGATCAGCATGCCGGCGAGCGTGGTCAGTCGGGCGAACCTCTCCGGGCGTATGGCCGATTCCGAACGGCTGCCCGACCGCGACGCCCGTTGGGCGGTCTTTTGCTTCTTGGGCGATCGACGAGCCGTCTTGAAGTCTCCTCGATGGCGATCGATGAGCAGCGCGAGGCGATCGTTCGCTTCGTTGGCGAGCTCCGGAGGGTCGAGTACGAGCGCATTCTGGCGCCAGTGGAGGGCCCAGGCGACGATCAGTTTGGCCGAGGCAAAGTCGGTCTCGAAGATCGCCCCACGACCGGGAGCAGCGTCGCCCTTGACGGCGCGTCGGATCTCGCCGTACTGGCCGAAGTCTCGCTCGACCAGCCAGGCGATTCGATCCTTGAGGAAGATCTTGGCCTTGCCGGTGATCTCACCGAGCTGCCACTCGGCTCGGCTCGCATAGTCCCGGCGATCGAAGTCCTCGGGCGGCGTGAAATCGTGCTCTGCCTTGGAGGCGTAGGAGACCTTGCCCTGCATCCGCGACAGCCGGAACACCCTCACGGCTTCGCGCTCGTGCGAGTGCCCGATCAGGTAGAACTGCCCGCCGCGGTACACCAAGTGGTACGGATCCACCTTCCGTTTCTCGGTCTTGTCCCGTTCGATCGTGTAGTAGGTGAACTCGATCGTCTTGCGACGCGAGATCGCTGTTTCGACCTTCGAGAGCCGTTGGGAAACATCCGCGCCGTCGGCTTTCGCGGTGATGCGCACCTCGACGCTCGCTTCTTCGGGTGAGGTCAGGGGAGAGGGCTTGCCCCAAGAGACCTGCTGGAGCGCGAGGCGCAAGGGCTCCGCGTAGGCGAACTCGCCTTCGAGCAGACGCAGGGCGGTGGCCATCGCGGCGAGTTCGTCGTCAGAGAACTCGATCGCCGGCAGGTAGTAGTTCTCCGGCGGGAGTGAGTAGAGCTCTGATTCGTAGCCTTGCAGGCTCTCTCCCGGGCGCTCGACGTGGAGAGTGATCCCAAGGCTCTCGAGCTCTGCGCGGTCGGCGTAGAAGCGACGGGCGAAGGCGTCCTCGTTCATGTCGCTGTAGCCCTCTACCTCGCGCTTGATCTCTAGTGCGGAGGCCGGTCGGCCCTGCGCCATCAGGAAGGAGATCAGCGAGAGTTGCCGGATCAGCTTTTCGGTGTCCTTGGCCAAGAGTCTGGGCAGACTATCTAGGCGCGGCCTCGCACCTCGCCCGGGTCAGCCAAAAGTGCGC
>CAIUSP010000019.1 GCA_903901855.1 uncultured bacterium
GACCGTTGCGAGCGCGAATATCGGAGCGCGAGAGCCGCCGACCTGGCTCAACCTGCCGACCAGACTCGGACCGCCCGAAGCCGAAGACCCAGTTCTCCCCTTTGCCATGAGGCGGGAAGGCTAGAGATTCCCGAAAAACAGACCGGCCGCATGCTTGCGGCCGGTCTGGTCGAACACGGACTGTCGAGAGCGGATTGCGACTACATGGGGTCGACGCGGAACTTCTTCCGCACCGGATTGGCCTTCTTGAAGAAGACCGCCGTGTCGCTCTTCATCCTCCAACCGTCGGGGAGGTCGCCCGAAGGGATCGAGAGGAACTGCTTGAAGTAGCCCACAGCGCTCTTGCAGGTGACGATCGAACCCTTCGGGATGATCAGCTTGTAGTAGCCCTTGGGGAAACTGAGCGGGCCTATCTGGTCGTTGTTCAGCACCTTGAACGCGCCGGGACAGACCACGCCGCTCGGGGTGGGCGGAGTCGGGCCGGGAGTGGGACCCGGAGTAGGGCCGCTCACCTTCCGAACGCCGAACTTGCGGCCCCCGTTCTTGAGGAAGTTCGCCTTACCGGTATCGATGGCGCTGACCGCCCAGCCACCTCCGAGATTGCCGTCGTAATCCTGCAGGAACTTCGAGAACTTGGTCGACGCAAGCGAGCAGGTGAAACTCGGGTTGCTGGTCAGGATCACCAGCTGGTAGTTGCCCTTCGGGAATGAAGCGGTCCCTATGCGATCGTTGTGCAGGACCTTGAAGGTCCCCGGACAGTTGGTGGCTGCCTCACTGCGCTCTGCACTGAACGCGAATAGCGCTGCCATCGAGGCCAACGCCGCGCCGAGAGCAAACAGCTTCGTTCTGGATCGGTTTCTGCCAACTGAGGTCATCGGGTCAAGTCCTCCTGTCTGGGAATTACAAGATCATTGATTGATCGATGGTGATACGAAAGGCTACCCCCGCCACAGGCGGCGGTAATCTTCGACCAGCTTGTCACCACTCACTTTCAACACAGGCTTGCGGCGGAAGTACCGGCGCTGGCGGGAAGATGCGTCGCTGCGGGGGTCCATCAGGCGCGCCCGGGCCGAGGCGCGTAGCTCGGCGACACCTGGATCCAACCGTGAACTGCTCTCGGCGAGACATCGGTACGCGTCATGGCTCGCTGCGGGCAATCACAGGCCGGTCGAGGAGATGGCGACTCCGAGCGGGCCCGAACTGCACCTCGGCGAATACGACCTGCCGGAGGTCCAGGGAGATCGACTTGATGCAGGGATCCTCCGCAAGGCGATCCTCGAACACGGTGCCCTCATCGTGCGCGGCTTGGTCGATCCCGGTCGTGCCGGTGAGTTCGTCGCCGGAATCGATCAGGCATATGCGTCGCGATCCTCCACCAACGGAGGCGGCGCCTACTCGCCGTTCCTCCCGGAGTCCCCCTACACGGAGACGCAGCTCGATGAGTTCCGGCCGTGGATCGAGGAGTCGGGAGGGCTGCTCGCCGTCGACTGCCCCGGTCTCCACGCGGAGATGCTCGACTTCTTCTCCGAGGCCCACCTGAAGGAGATCGTGGGTAGCTATCTGGGCGGGCCGGCTCTCATCTCCGCTCACAAGACGACGCTGCGCAAGGTCGAGCCGGGAACCAGACCCGGCTGGCACCAGGACGGAGCGTTCATGGGGAAGGTGAGGAGTCTCAACCTGTGGCTCGCGCTGTCGCGCTGTGGCGACGAGGCCCCGGGAATGGACGTCCTCCCCGCTCGACTGGACGAATTCGTGGAAACCGGCGGCGAGGGGACCATGGTGGCCAATCAGGTTTCGCAGGCACAGGCGGAGAAGGCCGCCTCGACGGCGGGCGTCGGCATAGTCCGCCCCGTCTTCGATCCGGGTGATGCCCTGATCTTCGACGAGATGTTCCTCCACGCCACGGCCGCAGATGGCGAAATGACAAAGCCCCGCTACGCGATCGAGAGCTGGTTCTTCACCCCCGCCGCCCTCCCCCCCGGTTACGTGCCGATCGCGATCTGAGCGGCAAGTGACTATGGCCAAGATCTCGATATCGGAGTTCACCGACCCGGTCTGTCCATGGGCCTGGTCTGCCGAACCGCACAGGCTGAAACTGGAATGGACCTACGGGGATTCTCTGAGCTGGGAAACGAGGATGGTAGGGCTCTCTGAGGATCCGGCCGAGAGCGCCAAGCGCTTTACACCTGAAGAGATGGGGAAGATCTTCGCAATGATGTCCGCCAAATTCGGGATGCCGATTTACGAGGGCGGACCTGAGCGCATGTACGCAAGCTTTCCTGCCTGCTGCGCGGTGGTGGCAACCAGACTCAACGACCCGCTGAGAGCGAAGCCGTTGCTGAGAGAGATGAGAAGGCGCTGCTTCTACGGCCAACTCATCGACGAGGGAGAAGTGATCGAGTCGGCTGCCGAAACGGTTGGGGTCGAACCCGCAGATCTGAAGATCTGGCTGAGCGATGATGCCACCGAGTCGGCGTTCCGAGAGGACATGGAGGCGGCGCGTGACCCCTCCCCGGCTGCCCTGGCGATGAAGCGGAAGCTCGCCGAATCCGATGGGGGCTGGCGCTACACCTGCCCCTCGTACGTCTTCACCTTGGGCGACTACAGCCTCACCGCGCCCGGCTTCCAACCCTACGAGACCTACGAAACGGCTCTGGCCAACCTCGACCCGAGCCTCGAGCAGAGCGCGCCCGCCAGTTCGGTAGCGACTGCTCTCGAGTGGGCGGAGGCACAGGGTGAGGGCGCGCTCGCTACCGTCGAGGTCGCAGCGCTCCGGGGTATCGAACCCGAGCAGGCGCGTGACGAACTGATCGAGGCGGGCGCTGAAGAGACCCTGATCGGGACTGGCTCCTTCTGGAGCCTGCTCAATCGATGAGCCTCCTCTACTCCCTCCCCACCTGGGGTATCTATCTCGTCTTCGTGCTGGCGAGCATCCTCTTCGCGTGGGGCCTCAGCCTCTACCTGCATCGTCGCTTCCCGGGCAAGGCCGGCAAGAGCATGGGCGAGGCGGCGGCGGCCTATTCGACCGTGGTGGGCAGCCTCTTCGCGATCCTCACCGGATTCCTCATCAACGCTGCCTTCGGGACCGTCAACGCCTCCAACCAGATAGTGGCGAACGAGGCATCGGCGGCGAATCAGATCGCCTGGACGAGTCGCGATCTCGAGCGGATTCCGGCAAGAGACCTCCAGGCCAGCCTGCAGGCCTACCTCGACGGTGTGATCGAGCGGGAGTGGCCCCGTCTTGGAGACCGGAACTACGACAACACGGTCCTCGAAGAGACTGCTGGAAACTCGGCAATGCAACAAATGGATGCGCTGCAGAAGGAGATCTCATCGGTCGTCTCGGGGTTCGAAGACAGATCGGTGGCATCTCTCGTACGAGCGCAGGCCTTGAGCGACGCCTTGGGAGAACTGCAGACTCAGCGGAGGCTCCGGTTCGACGCGGCCCAGAGCACCACCCCGTTCGGGCTCTTCGCCCTCGCCTTGGTCGCAGGGATCTCCCTGATCGCGAATTCGATCGTGGTCACCCTGCGAGGGCGGACTTGGGACGCCTTCGTGGCCGCGGGCATCACGCTGATCGTCGGCCTCGATCTGGCCTTGATCATCAACCTCAGTGCGCCGTTCGCGGGCGGATTCACCGTCTCCTCGGGCCCATTGAGCGAGATCTACGAGGCCTTGCGGCAAGGGGTCTACTTGCCGGGGGCTAGGTGAGTGGGCCCTACTGGGCTCGAACCAGTGACCTCCAGCTTGTCGAGCTGGCGCTCTCCCAACTGAGCTAAGGGCCCGCGAGGCATCAGTATTGCCTATCTGGTGCGGGGTTAGGTGCGCGGGTTTCACCGCCTGGAGACACCTGCTCCACCGGGCCATCGAAGCGTCCCCTCGCGGATATGCCCTAGCCTCTGCCGATGCTCGAGGCGGCGGCATTCGCAGCGATCGGTCAGGCCGCACTGGTCGTTGGCGGGCTGCTGGTATGGCGGTTCCGAGGTCTCACCCGACCCGCCTACGTAGGCTCGCTGATGGCCTTCGGTGCAGGAGCGGTGATCTCGGCCGTCAGCACCGACCTGGTCTCGGTTGCCTACGACGAAGCAGGCGCAGGCGCGACCGCGCTGGGTATCGGCATAGGCGGTCTGGGCTACTTCCTGATCATCACGCTGCTCGAGCGCGGAGGCGCCAGCGAGAGCCCCGAAGCGCCGCTCGAGAAAGCGGCAGAAGAGTCACCTGATGGAAAGGTTGCCGCAGCCAGCCCGACAGAGGCCCGAAACCTCTTCGTAGGGATGCTGATAGATGGAGTTCCCGAATCGATCGCGGTTGGCCTGACCCTGCACCTCGGCTCGGTCGGCGTTTCGCTGGCACTGGTGGGCTCGATCTTCATCGCGGGTCTGCCTGAGGCGATCGGAGTGGCAGCAGCGCTCTTGGCAGGCGGGTACTCCTTGTCGAAGATCCTGTTCAGGTTCGGAATCGTCGTTGCTATCGGCGCGGCTGCGGGCGCTGCCGGCTACTCGCTTCTCTACGGACGCAGCGACGAGCTGATCGCCTTGATCCAGGCCATCGCGGCCGGTGCCCTGCTGGTCGTGGTGATCAACGA
>CAIUSP010000020.1 GCA_903901855.1 uncultured bacterium
CGGTTATTCTCGGCGGGTGAACGATTTCGGCACGAAGTCCCCGGTCGCCAGCGCGGAGGCGCTACTCGAGGGGCTGAATCCTCCTCAGCAGGAGTCCGTTTCCTATGGAGAAGGCCCGCTCCTCGTGCTCGCAGGAGCGGGTTCGGGGAAGACCAGGGCGCTGACTCATCGGATCGCCTGGCTGCTAGCGACGGGTCGGGCTCGACCCGACGAGATCCTCGCCATCACATTCACCAACAAGGCTGCTCAGGAGATGCGCGACCGGGTGGGAGCGATGGTCGGTGCAGTCGAGAGGAGGATGTGGGTGATGACCTTCCATGCTGCCTGCGCAAGGTTGCTGAGGGTCGAAGCCGAAAGGCTCGGTTACAAATCGAGCTACACGATCTACGACGAGGCCGATGCCCGGAGGATGATCAAGCGGGTGCTCGACGCGATGGAGGTGGACACCAAGCGCTATCCACCCAGGGCGATCAAGGCACGGATATCCGACGCGAAGAACTCGCTGATCGGTCCTTCCGAGTACGCCGCAGAGGCTGATTCCCCATTCGAGGAACTGGTTGCGCAGGCGTACGCGCAGTACCGCGATCGGATGCTCGAGGCCAATGCGATGGATTTCGACGACTTGCTGGTGAATGCGGTGTCGGTACTGGAGCGGGATCCGGAGGTGCTTGCGCGTTACCGACAGAAGTTCAGGTGGATACTGGTCGACGAGTATCAGGACACCAATCGCGCCCAGTATCGGTTGCTGCAGCTGTTGGCCTCAGAGGGCGGGAACATCACTGTGGTCGGCGACGACTCCCAGGCGATCTACGGGTTTCGTGGATCGGACGTGCGGAACATCCTCGAGTTCGAGCGCGACTTCCCCGGGGCCGCCGTTGTGAAGCTCGAGCAGAACTACCGCTCGACCCAGAACATCCTCGGGGCAGCCAACGCGGTCATCGCCAACAACCCCGAGAATCTGGAGAAGGTCCTGTGGAGCGAAGCGCCGGATGGCGATCCGATCAGGGTCGTGACTCTCGATGACGAGCACGCTGAAGCGCGCTACGTCGCAGGCGAGATCGAGTCCCTGGTCGAGTCCGGGGTGCCGCGCGACGAGATAGCCGTCTTCTATCGCGTCAACGCACAGAGTCGCGTCCTGGAAGATGTCCTGGTCCGCTACGAGATGCCTTACCAAGTGGTCGGCGGGACGAAGTTCTACGAGCGCTCCGAGATCAAGGATGCAATCGGCTATCTCACCCTCCTGAACAACCCAGCTGATCAGATGGCCTTCAGTCGGGTAGTGAATTCCCCCAAGCGCGGGATTGGACAGACATCACAGGCCAGACTCCTCGCCTATTCGAATACCACCGGTCGGAGTATCTGGGAGGTCGCATGCGATGCGCCCGAGGTGCCCGGACTGGGAGCGGCGGCCGTTCGATCTCTGGGGAGGTTCACCGAGATGCTCGAGGAGCTCCGTGAGGGAATCGAGGATCGGCCGGTTGCCGACCTCTTGGAGGACGTGCTCGGTCGCACCGATTACCTCGAGACGCTGAGGGCTGAGAGGACCATCGAGGCTGAGGGCCGGGTCGAGAACCTCGAGGAGCTGATCGGAGTGGCGAAGGAGTTCGACGCGAACCGCCAGTCGGAGGAAGGAAGCGCGACACCGGCCCTGGAGGAGTTCCTCCAGGAGGTCTCCCTCTACACCGACCAGGACGGCCTCAGCGAGGACGAGGGGAAGGTCACCCTGATGACGCTCCACAACGCCAAGGGGCTGGAGTACGAGGCGGCGTTCGTAATCGGTTGCGAGGAGGGCACCTTTCCCCACAGCCGGGCCCTCGAGGAGGGGTCTGAGGGTGAAGAGCGGCGGCTCTGCTACGTGGGGATCACCAGAGCGCGTCGCAGTCTCTGGATGACCAATGCACGCACACGCCGGATGTACGGTGGCAGGCCAGACCCCACCGTTCCCTCGCGATTCCTCGACGAGTTACCGGAGCAGTTGATCGAAGTCGAGGGCGAGCGTTCTCGTTCCGCTGCCGGCTCGTTTGGCGGCTGGGCGTCGGAACCACAGTCTCGTCCGCAGCCGCTCGCGGATGTCCCGAATTTCACGATCGGGGACGATGTCGTCCACGAGAGTTTCGGGGAAGGGGTGATCACGGGGGTCGAGCCAGGTGGAGTGGTGACGGTCAGGTTCGCGGGCGAGGGCGCCGAACGGAAGCTGATGGCCGATTACGCGCCCATGAGTCTCGCGAGGGCGAGCTGATGACCGCGAAGGTCATCGACGGCAAGGCTGTCGCCGCTCGGATCAGGGGAGAGGTCTCCGGACGAGCGGAGGTCCTCCGAGAGGAACTTGGTCGGAAGCCCGGGCTGGCCACGATTCTCGTAGGCGACGACCCGGCCTCCTCGATCTACGTCGCTCGCAAGCACGAGGCCTGCGAGGAGGTCGGGATCGCCTCGTTCCATCACGAGCCGGGGGGTGATGTGTCGCAGGCAGACCTCACGGACTTGATCGCTCGGCTCAACTCGGACCCCGAGGTCGACGGAATCCTTCTGCAGCTACCCTTGCCCGCTCATCTCGAGACCGAGCCGCTGATCGCCGGAATTGCACCTGGAAAGGACGTGGACGGTCTGACTCCCTACAGCGCCGGCCTGCTCGCGACGGGAGCGCCCGGCCTGGTCCCGTGCACGCCGCGGGGTGTGATGGAACTGCTCGCGAGCGAGGGCATCGACCTACGAGGCAAGAGGGCTGTGGTCGTAGGGCGATCGACGCTGGTCGGCAGACCGGTTGCCGCCCTGCTGCTGGCGGCGGATGCGACAGTCACCATCGCCCACAGCAGGACCGCCGATCTCGCCTCGGTCTGCCGTGAAGCAGAGATCCTCGTTGCTGCTGCGGGCCAGCCCCAGTTGATCGACGCCACGATGGTGTCCCCGGGAGCCGCCGTGATCGATGTGGGCACGAACCGAACCGACGAGGGTCTCGTCGGTGATGTCGACTTCGACGGGGTGCGCGAAGTGGCGGGCTTGATCACCCCGGTTCCGGGTGGCGTGGGTCCGATGACGATCGCGATGCTCCTCTCGAACACCGTCGACGCTGCGACCGCGGCTGCGCAGGCGTGATTCATGGTCTGCAGCGATCCGTTCGCACGGTGACCGAAACCGCCGTTAGGATTGGCCTCGTCTGTGTCCGCGCCTGAAATCGGCTCGGGTAAAGCAAGAACGAGAGGTAAGGATGGATCTCAGTCGTTTCACCACTGGACAGCGAATAGTCGGAGTAGGCGGCGCGCTGCTCTTCATCTCACTGTTCCTCCCTTGGTATGCCCTCTCGGGCGCCAACTACGGCGCCGATTTCGGTAATCAGAGTGGCCTCTCCTGGGAGAGCACCCTGGACCTCTACCTGCTGATCACGGTGGGCATCGCGCTCGCCTGTACCTTCGGTGTCGGCCGGGGGGTTCTGATACCCGGGGTCTCGACCGGAGGAGCCGCGGCGCTGCTGGGCGGCATCGGGTTTTTCCTGTTGCTGTGGCGGCTCGTCTTCGACTTCCCGGCAGGCGGGGGGCGGATGGTCGGGATCTTCTTCGCCCTGATCGCTACGGCGGTGGTACTGGTAGGCGGTCTCCGCTGTAACGCCGAAGATCAGGCTCGCGGCTGGGACGACACCTACTGATCATCGCCTCGACAGCGGTGGGCGCTCATCGGTGGCGGGCATGACCGTCTCGGCAGCGAGGAAGTTCGGTTTGGTCGTTTCGGTCCTCGGGATCGGGCTGCTGCTCGTCTCCTTCACCGAGTGGTTCTTGATCGCCGGCCGGTCGGAGGATATGTGGAGTTCATTTGGTTTCGTTGACGTAGTCGTTGCGATCTCGGCTCTCGTCGCGATCGCAGTCGGTCCAGCCGCTCAGTTCGGGGAATCGCGTGGGTTGGGAGTCGCGGTTGCGACGGTGAGCGCCAACCTCGCATTCGTAGGGACACTTCTCCTCTGCTGGCGGGTGATAGATCCGCCCGGCCAGGATGTGGTGCGTGAAGTCGGGATCTGGCTGGGGTTCGGCCTGCAAGCAGCGATCCTCGTCTTCTCCCTCGCCGCGATGGGTGGGGGTACGCCTCCACGCCTATCATCAGCGCGGTGATCGATCGTGAACAGGTACGGCATGTCGCCCGACTCGCTCGGCTCAGCCTGAGTGAGGACGAGGAGGCCCGGATCACCGAGCAGCTTTCCGGCATCCTCGAGCACGTGGAGAAGATCTCGGCTCTCGATCTGAATGGGGTCGAGCCGACGACCCACGTGATCGAGCTGACGAACAGGTTTCGCCCCGATGTTCCGGTCGAGGCGCCGCCACGCGAAGTCCTGCTGGAAGCGGCGCCTGAAGGCGACGGCGACTCGGCGGGTTTCGAGGTCCCCTCGCCCCAAGCCTGATGCCTGCCTCCGAGGAGATATGCCGACTCTCGGCAACAGAGCTGATCGCCGGTATCGAGGCTGGGTCTTTCAGTCCAGCCGAGTCGATCGAGGCCTGGGCTGGGGCAATGGAGAGCGACGATCTGAACGCATTCCTCTGGAAAGGTGTCGAAGGTGGGGCTGAGCAAGGATCCGGCCATCTTTCGGGTCTCCCGGTTGCGATCAAGGACATCTTCTGTACTTCCGGCATACCGACCACGGCAGGTTCGAGGATTCTCGAGGGGTACAAGCCGCCCTACTCCGCCACTGCGGTGGAGAGGCTCACCGAGGCGGGTGCGGGCCTCCTCGGCAAGACGAACATGGACGAGTTCGCGATGGGATCGTCGAACGAGAACTCGGCCTACGGCGGAGTTTCGAATCCATGGGACAGGACGCGAGTGCCTGGAGGATCCTCCGGCGGCTCTGCCGCAGCGGTTGCAGGGGGACTCGCACCGTGCGCGCTGGGCACCGACACCGGAGGATCGATCCGCCAGCCCGCAGCCCTATGCGGCATCGTCGGGCTCAAGCCCACCTATGGAGCCATCTCGCGATTCGGGATGATCGCTTTCGCTTCCTCTCTCGACCAGTGTGGCCCGCTGACGCGGACCGTCGCCGACGCTGCGCTGCTGCTCGAGGTGATGCAGGGGCAGGACCAACGAGATTCGACCTCGGTAGGACTCGAAGCGCCGATAGAACTCCCATCCAGTACCGATCTCGATGGAGTGCGATTCGGGGTTCCCGCCGAACTGGTGGGTGGCGATGTGGGCATCGAGGTGGGCGTCCGCGAGGTATTCGAGCAAACGCTCTCCAGGATCGAGGAACTGGGCGGAGAGGTGGCCGAGGTAACCCTGCCGCATGCCGCGCACGGAATCTCGGCCTACTACGTGCTCGCACCGGCGGAGGCCTCCTCGAACCTCGCTCGATACGACGGCGTTCGCTACGGGTTGAGGGTCGAAGCGGATGACCTCGTCTCCATGTACGAGCGGACGCGCTCGGAGGGGTTCGGCCCCGAGGTGAAACGGCGGATCATGCTCGGAACCTACGCCCTCTCCTCCGGGTACTACGACGCGTACTACGCGCAGGCGCAAAAGGTGAGGACTCGAATCGCGGAGGACTTCACCGCCGCCTTCCAGGGAGTCGATTTCGTAGTCACCCCGACCTCGCCGACCGTGGCCTTTCCACTTGGAGCCCGGACGCAAGACCCCCTCTCGATGTATCTCTCGGATTTCTGCACGGTGCCTATGTCGCTGGCCGGCATCCCCGCGATATCCATCCCGGCCGGACTGGCAGCCCCACCCGAGGGTGGCCCCGAGCTTCCGGTGGGGTTCCAGATTGCGGCACCGGCGTTCGGCGAGCAGGATCTGCTCGAGGCCGCCCACGCACTCGAGATGTCTATCGGGTTCCAGAGGCTCGATCAGCGAGAGGGTGAGGGCGCATGACCGCGCTGGAGCCGGTGATCGGCCTGGAAATCCACGTCCAACTGGCCACCGAGACCAAGATGTTCTGCGGCTGCAGGTTGTCTTTCGGTGACGAACCGAACAGCCACATCTGTCCTGTATGCCTCGGTCACCCCGGGGTGCTCCCCAACGTGAACGAGCAGGCGATCGTCTATGCACTGATGATCGGTGAGGCTCTCGGCTGCGAGATCGCTGAGCGTTCGACCTTCCATCGGAAGAACTACTTCTATCCAGACCTGCCCAAGGGCTATCAGATCTCTCAGTACGACCATCCGATCGCGGTCGACGGCCGACTTGGAGATGTCCGTGTGCATCGAGCGCATCTCGAGGAAGATGCCGCCAAGCTCTCCCACAAAGGAGCGTCCGGAAGGATCCACGGCTCGGGTGCCTCAGTGGTGGACTTCAACCGAGGCGGTACGCCACTGGTGGAGATCGTCTCCGAGCCCGATATCCGTTCTGCCGCTCAGGCCCGCGAGTGGGCGCAACTGCTCCGGGCAACCCTCGCGAGCCTCGGGGTCTCTGACTGCAACATGGAGGAAGGGAGCCTTCGAGTGGACGGCAACGTGTCCCTGCGTCCAGCAGGGTCGGATGAGCTCGGCACCAAGACAGAGCTGAAGAACATGAACAGCTTCCGCTTCCTCGAGCGAGGAATAGAGGCAGAGATCGAGCGTCAGCGTGAGTTGATCGAATCCGGCCAGGAGGTCGAGCAGGAGACTCTGCACTTCCATCCTGACGACGGCTCGCTCACCCCGATGAGGTCCAAGGAGTACGCGCACGACTATCGCTATTTCCCGGAGCCGGATCTGGTTCCGGTGGTTCCGACGGCTGAGATGCGTGAGGCCGCGCGGGCCGCGTTGCCTGAGCTTCCTGCTGCAAGGAAGGAGCGGTACCTGACCGAACTCGATTTGCCAGAGGCGACGGCCGCGAGCCTGGCTTTCCAGCCGGAATTGGGTGGCTTCTTCGAAGACGCACTCGCCGCGAACTCTGACGCGACCCCCAGGGCCATAGCCAACTGGGTAACCGGAGATCTGGTCGCCGCACTGCGGGAACAGGACCTGGGGGAGGACCCCTATCGATCGAAGGCTGAGCCGAGAGAGATCGCCGCCCTGGCTGCGATGGTCGAGGGCAAGCAGGTGTCTCATTCGGCGGGCAAGCAGATCCTCGCCAAACTCGCAGCAGAGGGAGGTACAGCTGCAGGGGTAGTGGAGAGCGAGGGTCTCGCCCAGATCTCGGATGATTCCGAGATAGACGCGATGATCGACGCTGCGATCGAGAGCGAACCCGAGGCAGCGGATCAGGTCAGGTCAGGGAACGAGAAGGCGATAGGTCGGATCGTGGGCGCGGCGATGAAGAACTCACAGGGTCGGATCGACGGCGGCCTTGCGCGCGAGAAGATCCTCGAACGCCTCGGCTGAAACCGAGACAAGCGCGGGGTCAGGCCCTGATCCGTTCGCCCTTCGGGTCGAGTAGGGGGCCAGCAGCGACCTCGCCGGCTATCCATTCACCGAAGATCTCGATCTCGACCGGTGTTCCTTCACCCGTCCCCTCTGGAGGCAGATACGCGTAGGCGATCGACTTCCCCAAGCTGTAG
>CAIUSP010000021.1 GCA_903901855.1 uncultured bacterium
CGGTGAACTTGACCCGGTGATCAGTCACGCGCCCCTGAGGAAAGTTGTAGGTGCGAATCTTTTCCGAGCGCTCGCCGCTTCCCACCTGCGAGCGGCGGGCGTCGGCGATCTCTGCGTTTTGTTCAGCAAGGGCTTGCTCATAAAGGCGCGCGCGCAGAACGCGCATGGCCTTATCGCGGTTCTGCAGCTGTGACTTCTCGTCCTGCATCGAAACCACGATCCCGGTCGGCTTGTGCGTTATGCGTACCGCCGAGTCGGTCGTGTTGACCGATTGCCCGCCAGGCCCGGATGAGCGATAGACATCGATCTGCAGATCGGAGTCGTTTACCTCGACATCGACATCCTCTGCCTCAGGCAGAACGGCCACGGTCGCAGTAGATGTATGGATGCGCCCCTGGGATTCGGTCTTCGGTACGCGCTGCACACGGTGAGTTCCGCCTTCGTACTTGAAGACCGAGTACGCACCTTCGCCCTTGATTGCCAGGGTCACATCCTTGAAGCCCCCGTGGTCGGCAGCCGACTGAGAGAGCGTCTCGGTCTGACAGCCAAGCGACTCGGCGTAACGCGTGAGCATCTTGTAAAGGTCGCCGGCAAAGAGACCGGCCTCGTCGCCGCCGGTTCCAGCCCGAATCTCGACGATCACGTTCTTGGAGTCGTTGGGGTCGCGCTCGACCGTGGCAAGCCGGATCTCCTCCGCAAGGCTCTCCAACTCTGCCGGAGCGTCGGCCACCACGCTCTCCAACTCGGCATCGTCGGCGCCTTCGTCGAGCAGTTCGCGTGCACCCTCGAGATCGTCGGCGAGAGTGTGCCAGCGTACGGCCAACTCGTGAGCGCGCTCGAGATCGCGGTACTCTCGGCCCACCTCTGCGTAACGAGCGCGATCGGCGATCACATCGGGGTCTGACATCTGCCCCTCCAGCTCAGCGTAGCGAGCCTCGATCTGTTCAACCAGCTTTTCGATCATCGCTGGCTAGTTTGACGGGAGCAGAGACCAAGGGCGCAGGTCACGGCCCCGGCTGAGGCAACGAGCGGGCCTCAGTCGACCTCGTTGACCTCTTCGTACCAGAGCTTCTTCTCGCCGATCTTCGCTCTCAGCTTCCAGCCCCGTGACTTGGGCGCAACGTCCATTGCTTTCTCCAGCCGGTCGATCTCGGCCTCGATCCGGTCCTTGGCTGCCTTCGAAACCTTGAGCTTCGACAGACCGTCCCTGAGCCGCTCGAGATTGATTTCGCAGGTGTGATGCAGACCCCAGTCTGAGGAGGTGAGATCTGTGATCCGCTCCAGCGAAATCCCTTCCTCGTCGTTATCGGTCAGAGGAACGCCAGCAAGCAGCGCGTAGATGTCGTTTCGATCCTTCTCGTTCAGCTCGACGACCTGCATCTTGGTCAAGAGCAGATCCGCGGGCGCGAGCGTTTTCGGATGAACGGTCACCCTGTTTCTGAGCGGGATCACGTGACACATCTCGAAGGCGTCGACGAAGACATCGACTTTGTGTCCGTGATCGGGCGCCTCGAAGATCATCCTTCGGGCCCCGTTGAGCGCATTGAACTGCTTGTCGGGCTCCCAACCGAGTCCTTCCAGAGCCTTGCCGACTTTGGAGCCCTGCTTCTTGACCGTGATCAGATCGATATCGGCAACCTCGCGGTCGAGTGACTTTTCGAGTTTCGAGCCACAAACGATCTTGACCGCAATCCCCCCAAGAGCACGGACATCGAAGCCCTGAGCGTCGAGCTGGTCGAGCAGACGATCTGCCTCGTCTACCAACTTCGGCTTGATCTGTGATTTAGCCATCGCTCACCACCTTATTGCGCCCGCCCGCTCTGACGACCGGCAGATCCTCACGAATCTGGGAAAGGTAATCAGCCTCGCCAGCGGTATCCACCTGGATGGGGATCTCGGCGGTGAGGATCTCCTGCTGTCCGCCCGCCTTGACCAGCACATTCCCCGATGCATCAACAGCCATCGAAAGGCCCGCGAACTTTGCTCCGCCCTGCTCGCCGACGCGGTTGACATAGATGTGAGGCAGACGGTTCTCGAGCGCACGCGCCGGAATCGCCACCTCGTGCCAGGGGCCATAAGGATCCATGTTCGCCGAGCAGGTAATCAGCAACTCGGCCCCGGCTCTGGCCAGCGCTCTGGCTGGCTCGGGAAACTCGGCGTCGAAGCAGGTGAGGAGTCCCGCCTCGAGACCGACCAGACGCGCAAGGCACAACTCGGATCCAGCGGTGAAGGCCCCAATCTCCGTGCCGAAGAGGTGGGTTTTGCGGTAGACCGCCGCGAGAGTTCCGCTCTCATCGATCGCTGCGGTGGCGTTGGCAACTGCCCCGGAGTCGAGCTTTTCCGCAAAGCCCACCACCGCCGCAGTTGCGGTCTCTTCGCAGACAGAGGCAAGCAGGGAGATCTCCGGCCCTACAGGGTCGCAAGCCGCCTCCCCAGCCATCGCCGGCTCGTAGCCAGTGATGAAGAGTTCCGGGAAGACGACGATGTCCGAGGCCGAATGTTCCCTGACGATCTCGGCGGCCCGTTCCGCATTGCGCTCGGCGTCAATGCCCTCAGGGGCGATCTGGGCGAGTACCGCGGACAGCGAGGCCTGCTCAGTCACCGAAACTGGCCCCTGCATGGAACGCCATCGCTTCGAGCGCGATCCGGCCGCCGATCAAGGCCGTCTTCGGGGTCGGATCGAGACTTGGAGCTACCTCCACCACATCTACTCCCAGCAAACCACCGCTCGAAACGCTGCGGACTATCTCGACCGCTTCGCGGCTGGTCATCCCGCCTGGGGTCGGGCAACAGGTGCCCGGTGCGTGAGCTGCATCGAGAGAATCGATGTCGAAGGAGAGATAGATGCCGTCTCCAGCCGAGGCGACCTCGCGAGCCTTGTCAGCGGCCCAGGCCGCGCCCTTGTCCCAAATCTCTTCCAGCCAAATCACGGTGATGCCGTGCTCTCGGCAGTAATCGATCTCGGTCCGCGGATTCATCCAGCCGGAGATTCCAACCAACGCGATCTTCTTCGGGTCGAAGCCGGCGTCGACGGCCCTGGTGATGGGGCAGCAGTGGTTGAGCAGTTCGCCACCGACATCAGGTGCTGTGTCGAGGTGGGTGTCGATCAGGATCAAGCCGGGATCGTCGTATGTAGAGGCGATCGCGCGCGCTGCGGGGATGGTCACCGAGTGATCTCCGCCGAGGGTCACCGGCAAGGCACCGACGCTCAAAATCTGCTCGAGATCCGACTGTGCGCGCTGAAAGGTGACCTCAGGATTCGCCAAAGCGATATCGCAGTCGCCGGTATCGACCGGGTTGAGAGCCTCGACCAGATCGAACTCGAGTGTGGCGTTGTAGGTGAGGAACATCCGCGTGACATCCCGGATGCCACGCGGCCCGTAGTTGGCTCCTGTTCGAGAGATATTGGTCGCATCGAAGGGGATGCCGTAAATGGCGGCCTTGGCACCATGCTTTTCAAGTGCTTTGGCCTCGGCGGGCACATGTGGCAGACCGAGAAACGAGCCACTCAGCCCCGCGTGCAGCAGACTCGACCACATTGTCGGATCGTCTTTGGTTCCCATAGCCTCCCTCTCTCCCGGTTGCCAGAGGCCAAAAGGGTATCCGAAGGCACAGAAAAACGGTTTTTCATTTACTGAAGCGGTTCGCTCCCAGTCCCACCGGGGGTAGGTGTTTTAACCTGATCGAATGGGATCGGGGCTGAAGCGGCAAGGAAGAGTCGGAATCCGCGATGTCGCAAAGGCCGCGGGTGTCTCACCGACCACGGTCTCCCACGCCTTGAGCGGCAAGGGGAGGATCTCCAAAAGGACGAGGAATCGCGTCATAGAGAAGGCCGAGAAGCTCGGCTACAAACCCAACCGGAGTGCCCAGCAACTCGTCACAGGAAACAGCGGTCTGATCGCCTTGTACGCGGGTAACAGCTCGACTCCCACCGGCAGACTCACCTCGGCCCTTCCCGACTATCCGTTCATCATGAACATCGCAATGTCCGCCTCGGTCGAGGCGATCGAGCAGGGGCTGAGCATGGCTCTCTCTTCGCAGACGAGCGAGGCATCAGGGCTACTCCAGATGGGCGTGGACGGTGCGGTCATCGTCGACCCCGAGGTGAAAGATCCGGTGAATGAAGAGTTCTTCGAGGCCGGGCTTCCTGTCGTCACGGTTGGAAGAGTCCTCGGAGTTCCAGAGGAGATGAACGAGCACTGGGTCGATGTCGACCACAACAAGGTGACGATCGAAGTCCTCGAGCATCTCAAGAAGAGAGGGGCAAAGCGCGTCGCGGTGATCAGCGCTCCGGTCGGGCCGTCCTACGTGAACGATTCGCTGGAGGGCTACAAGGCTTGGTGCGAGAGCACAGGCCAGGAACCGATTTTCCATACTCTCGAGGGCCGTGACTACGAACAGGAGACCCGCCGCGTAACCAAGGTCCTGCTCGACGAGAAGGACCGACCAGATGCAATCTTCTGCCACCTCCAGCCCGTCAGCGTCGAGGTTCTCCGAGCGGTGATCGCCGAAGGGCTCAGCGTGCCCGACGAGATTATGGTCGCAACCATGAGCGACGACAACAAAGTCAACAATCTCGACGGCTCCGGGATGCCTGATCTCACAGGGTGCAACCTACACCCGGAGCAGGTGGCGAGAGAAGCGGTCCGGATGCTGGCCTCCTTGATTGCGGGCGAAGAGCCAGCCAACCGGCATGTGTACGTCCCTGCTGAAATCACGGCGCGGGAATCGACAAACCGCAAGTAGCAGCGGTCAGGCAACGACCTCGATGTTCTCGGTCTTCGACTCGGCGATCGGGTCCTCCACCGCAAGGACCTCCTGCAGTGAACGTATCGCCACCTCGAGCTGATCCCGGTCGGGTTCGCGTGTGGTCAGGTTTTGCAGCATCAATCCTGGCCACATCAATGCGCGTACCCAGGTCTTCCGTCGGTGCTTGCCCGCCCACTTGATCACCTCGTAGGAGATCCCTGCGATCAGCGGTATGCCGAGTATCCGCGAGAGCAGGAGCCAGTACCACTCAGGGAGACCCAGCGGAGCGAAGACGAAGATCGCCACGACCATCACCACCAGCAGGAAGCTGGTGCCGCATCGCGGGTGCAACCGTGAGTAGAGCTCGGCTCGCGCGGGCGTGAGTTCGTCTCCCGCCTCGTAGCAGGAGATCGTCTTGTGCTCGGCACCGTGATATTCGAACACTCGCCGGAGATCGCGCAACCGGCTGATCGCCCAGAGATAGCCGATGAAGATCGCGGTGCGGAGGATTCCCTCGACCAGCCAGAAGAGGAAGGCCGAGCCGAGGGCGTCCTTGATCAGACTCGTCGCGCCTACGGGTATGAGGAAGAAGAGCACCACGGCGAGCACGACCGAGAAGGCGATCGTCAGGCCCCAGGTGAAACTCCCGATCTCTTCCCGTACGCCCTCGTCGTCCTCTTCCATCTGGGCGTTGGCCGCGATCGCAAGTGCGCGAAAGCCGACCTTCAGCGATTCGACGAGAGCCACCACACCCCGGATGACCGGCCAACGGAAGACCCGATGGTTCTGAGCCCAGGAGACGAGCGGCTCCACCGTGGTCTCGATCCCTCCCTCGGGATTGCGGACCGCCACCGCCCAGGTGGAGATGCCGCGCATCATCACGCCTTCCAAGACCGCTTGGCCCCCGACGGGGATGTCGCGAGAGGCAACCGGCTTGCCATCCGGCATATCGGTGCTGGACAGCATCAGCCCGGCACCGTCGGAGCCACGGGCGTTCGAGGCGCCCTCTCCGCTCACTCAGGTACCCCTAGTCGCGCTTGCTCTTGGCGGCGCGGCGGCGGAATCGCTCGACCCGTCCTCCGGTGTCGACCAGCTTCTGCTTACCCGTGTAGAACGGATGGCACTCCGAGCAGATCTCGACGTGGAGTTCGGGTTTGGTCGACCGCGTGTAGAAGTCGTTGCCGCAGGAGCAGCGAACGTGGGCGAGGACGTATTCGGGGTGGATCTCAGCCTTCATCGGAAGCGATGTTAGCGAGGTAGGAGCGTCGAGCCGACAGTCGACTGGCAGGCATGCGACTAAGGTTCACCCGATGGCAGTAGTTTCCCGCAAACCCGGCGTTACGACGGTGTTGCTCGCAAGCGACGAGCCCCTCACTCGCGCAGGCTGGCGGGCAATGATCGAGGCATCGGATGGGGTGGCGGTGAGCGGCGAGGCCGACAGCGCTCGACGCATCGAGAGCGCACTCGTTTCGTCTCCGGCGGACGTCGTCGTGATGGATACACGACTCGAAAACGGCGCTGGAGTCGAGGCGATCCGTCGAATCCGCCGACGCTCACCGCAGACTTCGGTGGTCGTGGTTACCTCCGCCGACCACCCAGACTCCGCACGTCGCTCGCTCGAAGCAGGAGCGCTCGCTTATCTGAGTAAGACAGACGCCCCCGAAGACCTGACCGAGGCGATCAGGGCGGCCGCGGACGGAGGCGTCTATCGCCAGCCCTCACTGCCGCAACTCTTGAAACGGGATCCGGAGAGATCTCTCGAAGACGAGATCAGCGAGCGCGAGCGAGACGTCCTGCGCCTGCTCGCGCTCGGCCACACCAACCGGGAGATAGCGCGCACCCTCTACCTCAGCGTGCGAACGGTCGAGAGCCACAGGGCCAGCCTGCTGAGGAAACTCGGTCTTTCCTCCAGGGCGGAGCTGGTGGCGTTCTCCCTGCGAAACGGACTGCTGGAGGACGCGGCCTGATGGATGTACTGATCCTCTTCCTCGCAGCAACCGCGACCGCCTTCGCCTGCGGCCTCGGTGCGATCCCGGTCTTCTTCCTGGGCGATCGGGCAATCGCCCTGCGGCCCTACCTCTGGGGACTGGCGGTGGGAGTGATGACGGTTGCCGCCATCTGGGGGCTGCTGATACCGGCCTTCGATGAAGGGACCCCGCTGGAGTTGGGGATCGGTCTGGCCATCGGACTGATCTTCCTCTGGATTGCACGACGGGTCCTGGACGCCCACCACCACGACGAGACTTCGCGGTTCAGGCTCGGCAAGGGTCGGGCTGCGACGCTCACCTTCGCCGTCCTGTTGGTGCACAGCCTTCCGGAGGGATTCGCCATCGGCACCGCCTACGCGTCGACGACCGCCGGGCTGGGGGTTTTCGTGATCTCGGCGATCGCGATCCAGAACATCCCGGAGGGAACGAGTGTGGCGATCCCGATGGCCGAGGAGGGGTACAGCCGCTCTGCGCTCTTCTGGGGTGCGGTACTGACCAGCATTCCCCAGCCGATCGGAGCGCTGATCGCTTACGGGTTGGTCGACTGGATCGAGCCATTGCTTCCGATCTCGTTCGCCTTTGCAGCCGGTGCGATGCTGGCCTTGGTGGCAACCGAGATGGTCCCTGCATCTCTCGAGGACAAGCGGCCTTGGGCAGCGATCACAGGTACGGCAATCGGGGCCGGAATCATGCTGGCCTTGAGCCTCGTATTCGGGATCTGAAGCTAGGCGGCCTTTGGACCGGAGCCCTCGGCTGGCAGCAAGCGGTAGATCAGCGAGAAGATAACCGGGATCAACAGGATCCCCAGCAGCACGAGGAACCAGACCGTGCCGGCGTCGCTGCCCGAGCCGATCGCGTGCGCAAACGAGAGGAGCCATGCGGCGAGGGTGAACCTGTGGACGACCTTCCATCGATTCATCCCGATCCAGCGCCGCGCGTAGTAGGAGAGACCGCAGACCGTGGCGACCCAGGCGCCGACGATCCCGATGCCGGTCCACACTGGCTGGTCAGGCATCGTGAAGGGGATGAAGATCTGCGAGACGCTCGGCTTGAGATAGTCGTCGCCGAGCAGCAACAGCCCGTGAGCGAGGATGGCCGAGAGCGCAACCAGCGACAGAGCCTCATGGGCCTGCTTGGCTCGGCCGATCGATCCCGGGCCTCGCTTTGCGAGCTTCGACGACATCGCCATACCCCCCGCCACCGAGAGCGAGAGCAGCACGAGAGCGACGATGCCAGTTGCCCGCGAGGCGAGCCAGAAGGAGTGGTCGACCGGGTTCATCTCTCTGCTTGAACCTTCTCCAGTGGATCGTCCGATCCTGCCCCGAATGCCCCGGAGAGAGGCCCGAACTTCTCCATCTCACCCGAATCCAGGATCAGGATGCCGCCGGCAGCGGAAGAGAGGATCTCTCCACCCCTCTCCGGGCCAGAGAGCAACGCCGCCTTGGAGAGAGTCTCTGCCTCCTGTGCGCTTCCCGCGACTGCGGTGGCCTGAATCACCCCTGTCCAGGCCGGAAGTCCGGTCGCAGGATCGAGCAGGTGATGAAAACACCGCCTACCGTCAGAGGATCGCCAAACCCGCCGGCTGATACCGCTGGTCGCGACAGCTCCCTGGCTGAGCGAGAGCTCGAGATCCCCAGAGCCAAGCGGATGGGGAATCCGTATTCCCCTGTCCGCTCCGGCGGTACCTCCGAGGCGGAGATCACCGCCGATATCCGCGCACCAACTGGCGAAGCCTTCTAGGTGGCTCGCAGCGAGGTCCGCGGCCAGCCCCTTGCCGATGCCACCCAGATCGATCCGCACTCCGACCGGACGGGTTATCTCCGCTGAGCGGCGATCGATGCTGATCTGCTTCCAAGGTGAATCTTCCCGTGGACTAGCGGCCCGCCGTTCCGGGGCCGAGTGCAGAGCATCGGAAAGTGGGATCGATTCGGCGTTCGCACGGGAGTCTGCGTAGCCCGCCCCCTCGAGTGCCTCGATCATCACTGGGTCGACCAGACCGCCGGAGCGCTCGGCTGCCTGGAGCGCAGCCTCGACCGCGATCAGCAGGTAGTCGGAGCATTCAACGGTCTCGGATGGATCTGCGTTGAGGGCAGAAAGTTCGCTCGCGGGATCGAATCTGGTCAGGTGTTCGTGCATCTCGCGCAGCATCGCTTCGACCTCCGTCAGCACCACCTGCGTGCTCCGGTCCGGACTCGAAGGACCGGCCGCGAGCAGCCGCACACGGCTGCCGAAGAGGTCGAAGGCCCGCTCTGTCTCCTGCGTCGATGAGGGACCGGTTGCCGTCTTGAGCGTCATCGGCGGTTTGGCACGTAGCTTCTCGCGCTCACGCTCAGGACGGCTGGCTGACGACCGGTGCGGGGGCCGGTGCCGGAGCAACAGCCACCGGGGAAGCCGACGAGCCCGACGACACCGAACCGCTCGATCCGGTGTAGCCGTAGGAAGAGCCCGCCGAGCTGTAGCCGGTGCTCGGCACGACCTTCTCGACGACCACGATCTTCTTGATCACCCGTTGCTTCGATGCGGCATCGGTCCCGGAGGCCAGAACGGGGTCGTTCCCCTGAGCCATCTGGAGCCAGAGACCGCCGAACGCTGCGATGGTCGCTGCACCTGCGAGCGCCGCCACCGCGCTAACGGCCGAGCGGGTCGATCGCTTCGGCCGGGGGGTTCTGGCGACCCGCTTGGCCGCCAAGGCACCTTCCTCGACCGAATTCGTCTTGGAGGTCGGATCAGTCATCGTCGTGATCCTCGCCATGATCCTCGTCCTCGTACTCCTCGCCACCGTCGTCGTCCCAGCCATCCTCATCGGTCTGTTGGGAGGGGCGAACGGTCGAAGCACCCTTGCTCGGGCTCTGTACTGAGGGGGAGGATCCGCTCGAGACGAAGGTGGAACTGCCGTAGCCCGCAGCGGCAGAAGTCTGCGCGGCGCCTGCGGCGACCTTCTTGATCTTCTTGATCTTGATCACCTTGGCCTTGGCGCTGTCTCCCGAGAGACTCGATGCCGATGCACCTGATCCGGTCTGGGCCACACCCATCGCGAAGGCCGTCAGGCCGCCGATGCTGAGTGCGGTGGCCAGAGTTGCAACCGTGAGTTTCGTTTTGCGAGTCATTTCATTTCTCCTTGCTCTTTGTGGTCGAGGAGAATCCTCCCAGCGGCTCTTCAGACCAGCCTAATAGTCAGATTAGAAGGCTCTTATCTGCCGGGTGCAGGGAATATTCGCCGTAGGATCAAGCGATGCGAATCCTCCTGATCGAAGACGAGAGCAAGATCGCCGACTTCGTCGAGCGCGGCCTCAGCGACGAGGGGTACGCGGTCACGGTCGCTGATGATGGGCTCAAGGGAGAGGCTGAAGCGCTGACAGGAGAGTTCGACCTGATCCTCCTGGATGTCCTCCTGCCAGGGAAGAACGGCTTCGAGATCCTCACGGAGATCCGCAAGCGGACGATCGCCACCCCGGTGATCATGCTGACGGCATTGGGCGAGACCGAGGACAAGGTACGTGGCCTCGAGGGAGGGGCAATCGACTACGTCTCCAAGCCGTTCAGTTTCGAGGAACTGCTCGCCCGGATAAGGGCCCAGCTGCGCCGGCCGGATGCCGTCTCGGCCGATCGGATCGAAGTCGGTGACCTGCTGCTGGACTTGAAGACCCGACGGGTGACCAAAGGCGAGCGTGACGTGGACCTGACCTCACGCGAGTTCGAACTCCTCGCCTACCTGATGAGACATCCAGACCAGGTGCTTTCAAGGACACAACTGCTCAACGGTGTCTGGGGCTACGACTACGACCCAGGGACCAACGTACTCGAGGTGTACGTCGGCTATCTGCGCAAGAAGCTGGGTAACGAGGGCGAAGAGGGACCGATCGACACCGTGCGCGGCGCTGGCTATCGGCTGCGGGCAGATGATTAGCAGCTGGTCGAAGGCGAGTATCCAGACCCGGCTCGCGATCGCGATCCCGGCGCTGACCGTCGTGATCCTCGGATTGAGCTTCTTCGCCGTGTACCGGGGAGTGACCGCGGAACTGCAGTCCGGCATCGAGCAGACACTGGATGAGGAGGTCCGCCACTACGGGAACGCCGTGGTCGAGAAGCTGACCGCCGAATCCCAGCTGGAACCCGCTTCGAAGCTGTTCGTCTTCCGGCAGGGATTCGACCCCAGTTCACCGATCCTCGCCATCGAGCTGCGAAGCGGAAACCAGATCACCAACCAGGAGGAGATACTCCGGCGGGAACTCCGCGAGGAGGTCAGGGAGGGAGAGAGAGCCCCGAACGGAAGGATCGGTGCCAGTGCGCTTCTCAATGCGCAACCAGGCCTCTCCACCGTCTCGATCGAAGATGTCGGTTCGTTGCGGGTGGTGAGCGAGCCGATCTTCCTCGACGGCGGCCGGATCGGCACCTTCCGCGCTGCGCTGTCGCTGGATCCGGTCAAAGAGGCTCAAGCCGGACTCGAGAGGACCTTCCTCATCGTCGGCCTACTGGCCCTCGTGGCGTCGATCGCGCTCGCGATCTGGATCGCGAGCATCCTGACCCGACCGCTGAGGGAGATGGCCGATACGGCAGCGGAGATCGGGGGTGGTGATCTGACCAAGCGTGTCTCGGTCGTGGAGGGTGGAGAGGTGGGGATTCTCGCCCAGTCGTTCAACCAGATGCTCGACCGCCTCCAGGCTGCGTTCGATCGTGAGCGTGATTTCGTCTCCGATGCCTCGCACGAGCTTCGCACTCCTCTGACTGTCCTGCGCGGCCAGATCGAACTGCTGGAACGTGAAGGAGCGAGCAGCAAGGAGGTGGGTGAGCGCTCCGGGGTCCTCCTCGGGGAGATCTCACGGATGAACCACCTCGTCGACGACATGCTCCTGCTCGCCCGCGCCGAGTCCGGAGGGATGCTGCAGAAGCAGCAGATATCCCTCGACCCGTTCCTCGAGGACCTCGAACGTGACCTCCCGATGCTCGGATCCGAGGCGATAGAAGTCGTCGGGCGTCCGGGAGGAGTGCTGGATGCTGATCCAGACCGCCTCGAGCAGATTCTGAGGAACCTCGTCCGTAACGCGATCAAGTACGGGCGTGAGCCGATCCGGATCACGGTAGAGGGAAAGGGCCGGAGGCTGATCTTCTCGGTGAGCGACTCAGGCGATGGCGTGGACGAGGCGCAGTTGCCGTACCTGTTCGACCGCTTCTATCGCGGGGACCAGAGCAGGAACCGGAGTGCCGGTGGGAGCGGCCTGGGGCTGGCGATCACCAAAGCACTGGTCGAGGCACACGGCGGCAAGGTCGAGGCCATCTCCCGCCCGGGGGAGGGATTGACCGTCGAATTCAGCATTCCTGGTTGGAAGGCGCCTGCCGGCCGAGCCGGGAAGCGCGGGGGCGCGGCTCAGGTCTCCTGATAAAGCGGACCGTCCCCACCTTCGGGAATGGTCAACCGCCCGCCCTTAGCCGTGATGGCTCCGCACTGGACGCAGTTGGAAGCGGTCACGTGCACGTCGACCTCATCGGCGCCGTTCTCCAACTGATCCTCGGGGATCTCGTAGACCTGAGCAGGACACATAGATACCCAGGTCTGAGCGACCTCACGCGGGACCCTGTTGCGGACCCGGATGTGGTTGGGGGCGTCGTCTCTGGTCGAGTTACCCGAGAGATAGACGGAGTTCAACTTGTCGAAGGTGATCTCTCCGTCGGGCTTCTTGTACATCTCGCTCGCCTTGCCCATCACCATCTTCTCCTCGGCGTCTGGCTTGTTCCTCCAGTGCCCCCCCGGGAACGCACCCTGAGTGATGGTCATGGCGCTCGCGAGCGCGCCTCCGAGGAAGAATCCCTTGGAGAAGGGCTGGCGCATGTTGCGTGACCGGTACATGTCCTTCTCGATCACGGAGTTCTTCACCTTGTGCTCGTAGCCCTCGAAGTTGACCGAGTCCTGCTTGAGGGACTCGACGATCGCCTCGGCGGCGTACATGCCGGAGTGCATCGCGTAGTGGATGCCCTTCAGCTCCGGTACGTTCACCATCCCGGCGGAGTCGCCGCAGATGACCATTCCCGGAACCGAGAGGCGCTTCGGCATCGACCAGTAACCGCCCGAGGGGATCGTCTTGGCTCCCCACGCGACACGCTTGCCTCCCTCGAGGATCTTGCGTACGAACGGGTGCGTCTTCAGCAACTGCAGGGCGTCGTGACAGGAGAAGGTGGCGTCGGTGTAGTCGAGACCGATGACCAGGCCGAGGGAGATCTTGTCCTCGCCCATCGGATAGATCCAGCTCCCGCCGAACTCGTTCCATTTCGCACCCTTGCGAAGTGGCCAGCCCATGGTGTGGATGACCCGGTCGAGAGGCTCCTTGACCTCCCAGACCTCCTTCACTCCCAACTCCCAGCGAGGAGCATCGGAAGGACGGATGTCGAAGTAGTCCATGGCGGCACCTGTGAGGTGACTGACCGTTCCCTCGGCCAGAACAGTGGCCTTGGCGGTTACGTCACTGCCCGGCTCGAAGTTCGAAAGCTCCTCGCCCTGCTTGCCTCGTCCCTTGTCTCCTGAGCGGACGCCCTTGACTATCCGGTCCTCTACCAGGAGCTTGTCGGCAGAGGTCTCGGTGAGGATGTAGGCGCCCTTCTCCTCGGCCTTCTCGGCCAGGAAGCGTGCGAGCTTGGAGACCGAGACCGTGTGGTTTCCATGGTTGCGGAAGTTCGGCGGCATCGGCTTGAGCGGAATGGCCTGCTTGGGCGTGAGGAGATAAACGGCGTCCTTCTTGACCTCTCCGTAGGTCGGCCACTCCGACGGGTCGAGATCGGGGAAGAGCTCCTCCATCGCTGAGGGGCGCATGTTCGCTCCGGAGAGCTCATGGGCGCCCGGGGTCTTGCCCTTTTCGATGACCGCAACGGGAACCTCACCGAGCTTCTCGGAGAGCTCGGGCTCGTTCTCCAACAACTGCCCGAGCCTGACCGCACAGGCGAGACCGGCTGGACCGGCGCCGACGATCGCGACTCCGACGTCGATCCTCTCATCCTCTGGATCGGTGGGGGCCCCGATGAACTCCTCCGCCGCTTGGATGGGAGGCGGGAAATCGATCGGTGCCACACCGTGACCGTTGCGATGGCCGTTCCCGTTGGACGCGGCCGGTGTCTCGGTTGCCTGTGTCGACTCGCCGTTCTCGCTCATTGGTTCCTCCTGGATCCGGGGATCCGTTGGTTGGTCAGGAGCCCTTCTTGGCCTTGATGGCCTCGGTCAGCTTGGGGACGATCTTGTGCAGGTCGCCGACCACACCGAGGTCGCAGTACTCGAATATCGGAGCGTTCTGGTCCTTGTTGATCGCAAGGATGTTCTCCGAATTCTGCATTCCGACCTTGTGCTGGATCGCGCCGGAGATCCCGAGCGCGAGGTACAGATCGGGGGCGACCGTCTTGCCGGTCTGTCCGATCTGGGCTGCGTACGGGTACCAACCGGCATCCACCACAGCGCGTGTGGCTGCGACGGCTCCGCCCATCGACGCGGCGAGTGTCTCCGCAACTTCGAAGTTCTCCTCGCTGCCGAGGCCACGGCCGCCACCGACGAGGATGTTGGCGTCCTCGATGTTGACGTCCTCACCACGCTGCTCGCCGCGCTTGACCATGCGGGCCTTGGTGGACCACTCCGACAGCTCGACATCGACGTCGACCACTTCGGCGGTACCGCCCGACTCGTTCACGTCGAAAGCGTTGATCCGCCCGATGATCACACCGGGGTCGCCCACGTAGCCGACCTCCGCGATCTGGGAGTCTCCCAGGACCGGACGATGAGCCACGAGCTTGCCGTCCTTGGCTTCGACCGCCGTGACCTCCATGGTCACACCGGCATCGAGACGGGCAGTCAGACCGGCTCCGATCTCGAAGCCGAGCAGTCCGCCGCCGAACAGCGCGTAGGAGTAACCCTCGTCGCTGATCACCTTCGCCATCGCGTCGACTATCGGCTGAGCGAGACCCTCGGGGACGTCCTTCGCCCGATAGACCTTGCTGGCACCGTAGGCACCGAGGCCGGCGCAGGCGTCATCCGAGATGTCGCCAACGACGATTGCGGCGGCCTCGCCACCGACATCGCCGGCGAGCTTGGCTGCCTCTGAGATTGCGCCGAGGGAGTTCTTGTTGAAGTTGCCCTCGTCGTCGTGCAGTGCGTAAACCAGGATTCCACCCATCTAGATCAACTTCCTTTCGTCGAGCCAGGCGACGATCTTCTCGACCGTCTCGTTGGTGTCTTCGTCTTCGATTACCTCTCCGGCCTCCTTCTGGGGAGGCTCTGCAAGAGCCAGAACCGTGGTGCGAGATCCGCCCTCTCCGATCCGGTCGGCCTCGATGCCGGCATCGGCAACGGCCTTGGTGTCGAGCGGCTTCTTCTTCGCTCCCATGATCGCTTTCAGGCTCGGGTAACGCGGCTCGTTGATCGCGTCCCCGACCGAGATCACAGCCGGCATGTCGATCTCGACCGTGTCGTAGCCGTACTCCGCCTGACGCTCACAGGTGAGCTTGCCGTCGGCGGCATCCATCTTGATCACCTGGGTGAGAGACGGCATCTTGAGGTGATCGGCCACGACCGCGCCGATCGTGTAGCACTCGCCGTCGTCGGACTGCTGACCCAGCAGGACCAGGTCCGGATTCTCGGTCTCGAGGATCTTGGCCAGGGCATAACCGGTGGCGCACACGTCGGAGCCCTCGAGGGCCGCGTCGGAGAGGTGTACCGACCTGTCCGCTCCCAGCGCAACCGCCTTGTGAAGTGCGCGGACCGCGCTGTCGGGGCCCATCGTCACGGCGACGATCTCCTCTACCGGAGTACCACCCTCCTTGATCTGCATGGCGGCCTCGATGGCGTGGGTGTCGAACGGGTTGAGGTTCTTCTCGCCGGAGCGATCGAGCCTCTTGGAATCGGGGTCCATCCGCTTGGTTACAGCGGCGTCCGGGACCTCTTTGACCAGACAACAGATCTTCACGGGTTGTTCCTCCTGTTGTTGTTGAAGATGAGTGCTTCCGAAAAGCTCCATCGGGACCAGAAGACAGGCACCCGACACCGCAGGATAATAGCCGGAGAGTCGGTTGACTGACGAGTCAATCGGTTGCGATTCGAGGCATGGCAACAGGCGCGGAGCCCGCGTGAACCAAAAACCCCTGCTAACTACGAGGCAGCGACGGCACTACGCACGAAACCGACGATTTCGTCGGTATTCGCGCCGGGGGTGAACACCTCGGCCACCCCGAGCTTCTTCAGCTCCGGTACGTCATCGGCGGGAATCGTTCCTCCGACCGTTATCACGACGTCATCCGCTCCCTGCTCCTTCAACAACTCGACGATCCTCGGGACCAGCGTCATGTGGGCACCGGAGAGGATCGAGAGACCGATCGCATCCGCGTCTTCCTGGATCACGGTCGATGCGATCTGCTCTGGCGTCTGATGGA
>CAIUSP010000022.1 GCA_903901855.1 uncultured bacterium
GACCAAAGCCTCGGCATCGCGGGCGCCGTCCGGGTAGACCAGGTCGATCGTCTCCGGAGCAACCGATCCGAGGACGGACCCGGGCGCGACACCGCTCAGGTCTGGCTCGAGAATTCGGCGAACTCTGACCCGGGGCCGAACGGCTGCGTTATCACCGATATCCCCCACGTAAAGCGCGTCCGTTGCCGGATCTTCTGCGGGGCCGATCGCGATGTCCTCCCAGTCGGTGTTGCTGACGCCGGCGAGGGGTTGCTGCGCCAACAGGCCTGCAGATTCATCGAGTGCGTAGAGCGTTGCGGCTCCCCCACTGTCGTCGTGAGTCCAGAATGTCCCAGGCGCCTCTCGACTTTCGGCCAGACCGGATGCCTCCGTGAGCGGAGCCGGCGCGTATCCGAGTAGCTCGATCCGTGTCGTGACCGCTCGTTGGGGTTGACCGACGGTGACGAATCTCACCCGCTTGCGATTATCCCCGGATCCGCTGATAACCAGACCAGACAGACGCGAACGGGAAAGCAGGCGGCAATAAGGCATCGCTGAAGCGGCGGCGACTCCAAGTGGCAACCTGAACCGCTTGGTGCGTCCGGTGATCCGGCCGCTGCGTCGCGTCGTCACCACCGATTCATCACCTCTGGTCAAGGTGACACTGATTCTCACCTTCAGCCTGTGGCCGCTCGAATTACGGAGCTTCAAGACCTGAACGGGAATCCCCTCGACACACTGGATCGACTTGGAGCCGATGGAGACGGCTGTCTGCGGAGCCCTGCCCGCAAGCGAGGTCGCGGCCAAGCCTATGGCCCCCGCGGTCAGGAGCAGCCCTGCGATGAGCGGCGCTCGCCTCATCGCGCGCCCGAATGCTGTGTTGCTGTGGATCTCCATCGACTCTGGAACAAGATCGAGCGATGCTAGTCGCGCTACGCCCCCGGCAGGATTCGAACCTGCGACCCACTGCTTAGAAGGCAGTCGCTCTGTCCACTGAGCTACGGGGGCCGGCCGATCCAGCGACCAGCAAGACGAGCCTACATATCCGGCACCTACCTATTGGAGAAAACACACCCCGCGAAGTTTGGACGAGTGGACAAGCGCCAGACGCGGCGAGACGAATATGCTCACACCACGCTGAGCAACCAACTCTGAGAGGAAGGCCACCAGAAGATGAGCAAGACCCGAAGCCAGAACGTCAAGGCAGCAAAGTGGAGCCGCAACGGCGACGACAACGCGCCGACCGACCTGACCAAGGACGACGGCTATCCGTTCGGGCAGAACGTCTTCAGCACTACCGAGCAGGCAAAGCGGCTTTCCCCTGCAACCATGGAGAAGCTCCAGGCCACGCTCGATCGCGGTGAAGCCCTCGACACCTCTCTCGCAGACGAGGTTGCCGATGCGATGAAGGACTGGGCGCTCGAGCGCGGCGCGACGCATTACACCCACGTCTTCCAGCCGCTCACCGGCCTGACGGCCGAGAAGCACGACTCCTTCTTCTCTCCCGACGGCGAGGGATCCGCGATCGCCAAGTTCTCGGGGTCGGAGTTGATCCAGGGAGAGCCCGACGCCTCCTCCTTCCCCACCGGAGGAATCCGCGCCACCTTCGAGGCGCGTGGCTACACGGCGTGGGATGCCTCCAGCCCCGCCTTCATCCTCGAGAACCAGAACGGCGCACTGCTCTGCATCCCTACCGCCTTCGCCTCGTGGACCGGCGAGGCGCTCGACGCCAAGATCCCGCTGCTGCGCTCGATGGATGTGCTTTCCAACTCGGCGCTTCGCGCACTCAAGCTGCTTGGCGACGATAAGTCGACTCGTGTCTTCACCACCGTCGGCCCGGAGCAGGAGTACTTCCTGATCGACGAGCAGTACTTCTACGAGCGCCCCGACCTGGTCACCACCGGACGCACGCTCTTCGGAGCAAAGCCGCCCAAGGGACACGAACTCGATGACCACTACTTCGGCTCGATCCCCGAGCGCGTGCTCGCCTGCATGCTCGAGACCGAGCTGGAGCTCGCAAAGCTCGGCGTTCCCGTCCAGACCCGTCACAACGAGGTGGCTCCGGCCCAGTACGAGATCGCACCACTGTTCGAGAACTCGAACGTCGGCTCGGACCATCAGCAGCTGCTGATGCAGGTGATCCAGAATGTCGCCCGCAAGTACGGGCTCGTCTGCCTGCTGCACGAAAAGCCATTCGCCGGCGTGAACGGCTCGGGCAAGCACAACAACTGGTCGATGGGTACCGACACCGGGCACAATCTGCTCGATCCGGGCGATACCCCGGCAGAGAACCTCAGCTTCCTCTTCTTCTGCGCCGCCGTGATCCAAGCCGTCAACCGGCATCAGGGACTGCTGCGCGCATCGGTGGCGAATATCGGACAGGATCACCGGCTCGGTGCCAACGAGGCTCCTCCAGCGATCATCTCGATGTTCCTCGGAGCGGAGCTCGACAACGTGTTCGAGGCGCTCGCCGGTGGCAAGGCCGGCGACGACAAGGCCGGTCAGACCCTGGATCTGGGGTCAGCCGTGCTTCCTCCTCTACCGCTCCACGGAGGAGACCGTAACCGGACCTCGCCGTTTGCCTTCACCGGCAACAAGTTCGAGTTCCGGGCCCTCGGGTCGAGCATGTCGCTCGCATTCCCCAACACCGTGCTCAATACGATCGCCGCAGAGTCGATCGACGAGCTGTCTGATTCGCTCGAGAAGAAGATGAAGAGCGGAACCAAGCTCGCCGACGCGGTGGGTGAAGTCGTTGCCGAGACCTACAAGGCCAACAAGGCCGTCTGCTTCAGCGGCGACAACTACTCGGACGAGTGGCACAAGGAGGCCAAGAAGCGTGGTTTGAAGAACCTCCGCACCACTCCCGACGCGCTACCCGAGGTCACCGCCAAGAGCACCGTCGAGGCGTTCGAGAAGTACGGAGTGCTCTCCGAGCGCGAGCTCGAGTCGCGCTACGAGGTCTGGGTCGAGCAGTACGCGATCCGGGCGAACATCGAGGCCGAGACCGCCGAATCGATCGCCCGCACGATGATCCTGCCGGCAGCGCTGAAGCAGTTGGCACTCGGCGCCGCCGCCAAGGACCTGACTGTCGGCAAGCAGGTCAAGCCGCTCGTGACCAAGCTGAATACGGCAATCGGCAAACTCGCCAAAGCCAACGCCTACCCCGACTCGCTCGAAGGCCTCAAGCTCGCCGTGCATGCCCGCGACAAGCAGCTCGCCGCGATGGACGAGGTGAGGGATGCGGCAGACGCCCTGGAGAAGGTCGTGGCCGACGAGTACTGGCCGCTTCCGAAGTACTCGGAGATGCTGTTCATCAAGTAGCCGGCCAGACCTGACGAGTAGACGAGTCGAAAAATATCGGGGCGGCTGGATTCGAACCAGCGACCTCGGCCACCCAAAGGCCGCGCGCTACCAGGCTGCGCCACGCCCCGATGCGGCGAGTCTAGAGGCGGGCGCTGCCGCAGCGGGCTCTAGGGTTGGCTGATGGCCGAAATCGCCCCGATCAACGCGATCCACTACGACCTCGAGCGGGTTGGGCCCTTTGCCGACCTCGCCGCGCCCCCGTACGACGTGATCGATGCTGCCAGCCGGTCCGAACTCCTCCTGGGCTCCCCGAAGAACATCGTCGAGATCGACCTCCCCGAACCACCGGCCGACGACCCCGACGGAGACCGATACGCAAACGCCGCAGAAATCCTCTCAGGCTGGCTCGACGACGGGACGATGGTGCGTGATGATGCCCCGTCGATCTGGGCGATGACCCAGGAATACAACGGGCCGGGCGGGATCAGGATGACCCGCCACGGATTCCTCTGCCGGGTGCGACTTGCCGAATACGGCTCGGGCATTCGCGCCCACGAACGCACCCAGCCCGGACCCAAGGAGGATCGTCTTCGACTGACTCGATCAACTCGCTGCAATCTCTCACCGGTCTTCTCGCTCTACGACGGCGACGTCTGGCCGACTCTCGCGCCGACGATCGAAGCACAGCCGGTCTGGGCCCAGGTCACGGATTCCGACCAAACCGAACACCGGATCTGGCAGATCACCGACCCGGAGGTGATCGAATCCGTCGCTACTGCCATAGCCGACCCCGAGATGCTGATCGCCGACGGGCACCACCGCTACGAGACCGCCCTGACCTACCGCAGCGAGAGGATCGAGGCGGAGGCGGAGGCCGGCGATGCCGACTTCGTGATGATGGCGCTTGTCGGTCTGGACGATCCGGGTTTGACCGTCTTCCCCACTCACCGCTTGCTGACCGAGATCGCAGCCGATGAGGCGAAACGAACACGGCTCGGTGAGGGAATGCGGGAGCTGTTCGATATCTCTCGGGTCGAACACTCGGACCTCGATCCAGGCGACGCGGAGGGTATTGGTGTGTTCGGCTACCTCGACTCGCATCACCAACAGCCGGTGCGACTCACCCTCAACGATGCAGGTCGCAAGATCGTCGATTCCGAGCTAAGCGGGTCCTCTGATGCCTATCGGGATCTCGACGCTGCGATCCTCGAGGCGGTGGTGTTCAAGCACTTGCTCGAGATGACCGAGGACGACATCGCAGCCAAACGCGGACTCGCCTACACCCCACACCATGAAAAGGCGCTGCAGATGCTCGACGCAGGAGATGCAGACGTCGCGTTCCTCCTCCGTCCAACGCCGGTGGAGGCCGTCAAGGACGTCGCGGCTGAGGGCGAGACGATGCCACCCAAGTCCACCTACTTCTTCCCGAAACTGCTCACCGGCATTGCGTTGAACCCCCTCGGTTAGCGCTGGCGAGCCAGTGGCCATAGGATTACCAACGTGAAGATCTACACCCGCAAAGGCGATGACGGTTCGACCTCCCTCTGGTACGGCGGTCGGGTGGTCAAGCACGACCCGCGAACCGAAGCCTACGGCTCCGTAGACGAGGCGAACTCCGCCCTCGGCGTGGCCCGAGCCCTCTGCGGCGGCGAGGACGAGGAGGTCGCGCGTGATCTGCTGGCGCTGCAGAACGGACTGTTCGTGGTCGGAGCAGAGCTCGCCACGGCTCCGGAGGCCGCCGACAGGCTCGAGGACGGAATAAGCCGCGTAACCGAACCTATGGTCGCCGAGCTGGAGGAGGCGATCGATCGGTACATGGATCGGGTGGACCTGCCCCCGAAGTTCGTCATCCCCGGAGGGACGCACCTCTCGGCCGCACTCGACGTGGCGCGAGCCTCTACCCGCCGCGCAGAGCGACGAATAGTCGAGTTGAAGGATTCCGGTGGGCTCGCCTCCGAGAGCGTGCTCCACTACATCAACCGTGCATCTGATCTGATCTGGGCGATGGCCCGCTTCACCGACGTCGCCGATCCGGAACTCTTCGAGGGTCGCGGCGAGACTGGAGACAGCGGAGACGGAGGATGAGCGCGCAGAGGCTGGCGAGCCTGACCAGACGGGAGGGCCTGACCAACGAGATCGTCTGTCGGCAGCACCGACTGGTAGCCGATGAACCGACCGACGCGGGCGGCGCCGACCTTGGCCCCAAACCGACCGAGCTTCTCGCCGCGGCGCTCGCGAGCTGCACAGCGATAACGATCGAGCTCTATGCCGAGCGGAAGGGGTGGGACATCGGTCGACTCACAGCTGATGTATCGGTCGGCGAGGCCTCCGACGGTTCCAGCCCGCGCTTCGAAGTCGCGATCGAGATCCCCACTGCACTCGATGCTGATCAACTCGATCGGATCGAGACGATCGCAGGGAAGTGCCCCGTTGCGCGGCTGTTGAAGGCCGACGGGACAGAGGTCGCCGATTCGGTGACCGCCGCGGCTTGAACGGC
>CAIUSP010000023.1 GCA_903901855.1 uncultured bacterium
GCGGCGGTCTGGGTACCGGAACGCTGATCGAGCGGGTCTAGCTACGACCGCTGTTTCGCGCGGGTCCTGACGGCTCCGGTTCGCTGCACCCGCTTATCGCGCGCAGCGATCCTCGCCGCCACCCGCGCGATACATCTGATCGAGGGACGCTAGGTCGTCAGTGGCCGGCGCCGGTGCCGCTTCGCGGATCGCCGGTGAACTCTGCCAGTTGGGTCAGGCGCTCGATCTGCTTTTCGCCCTCGACGCGCACGGGATCACCCTCGGGGAGGTCCGCGATGATCTGGGCGATGCGGTTCCGGACCTGGAGCGAGAAGTGCGGGGTGGAGGGGCCGGCCAGCGCACGGATGTCCTCGACCGTGATCGGCCTCTCGCCGGTGAGTCTGTCTGCGCGCTCGAGTTCGCTCATCGACAGCACTTTCGCATCTCTGGGTGCCAGACAAAGCAGTGCTGAATAGATCTGTGAGGGTTTGCTAATATATTCCCATTGCCGAGTCTCCGACCGCCAGTCGGTCGGGGAGCGGGGGACCCAGGTATCTGGGGCGAAAGGCATCTCCCACATGTGAGCCGAGCGTCGATCAAAGTAGTTGACGCGAGCCCGACAGCTAACTCCGCAGGCACGAGCGTCAGGCAGCGAACAGAGATGAACCAGATGCAGACAGACCACAGGCGATCCCAGCTGAGCACTCGAGTGCTCTTGTTCGTCGTTGCCGTATTCGCTGCGGTGACGCTGCCGACGGCCGCCTTCGGCGCCAAGTCGCTGCAGGAGCGATACGACGATACCCAGGCCAAGGTCGAGCAGGCCCAGCAGAAGGAAGGCGTACTGACTTCGCAGATCTCCACCGAGTCGAGGCAGCTCGCCACCCTCACCTCGGAGGTCAACGCACTGAAGTCCGTGGAAGCACGAGTCGTCGCGAAGCTCGAGGCCAAGCAGAAGGAGCTCAGGGCCGAGCAGCAGAAGCTGAATCGCACCAAGACCCGACTCGAGCGATCGATCGCGATCCTCGAGATGCGACTGGTCGACATGTACAAGAGCGGTGAGCCCGACCTCGTGACCGTGGTGCTGGCCTCGAACGGCTTCGACGACCTCGTGGCCCGCGCCGACTATCTGCAGGAGATCAAGAGCCAGGACGACCGGATCGTCGTCAGCGTGACCCAGATGCGAAACGAGATCGCCAAGGTCGTGCAGAAGATCCGCAAGGCTCGCGATGCGATCAAGGAGAACCGCCTCGAACTGAAGGAGGCCCGCGAGTCTCTGGAACAGAAGCAGCAGGCACTCGCCGCCGCCCGCGCCGCTCACCAGGCGACGCTCGCCAGCGTCTCTGAGCATCGCGAGAAGCTCGAAGGTGACCTCTCCGACATGTCTGCACAGATCGCCGAGCAGCTCGGCGGTTACGTCGGTCCGATCCAGCCTGGTGCGGCCGGATTCATCTGGCCGGTCAGCGGCACGATCGTGTCCGGCTTCGGGCCGCGCTGGGGCAGGATGCACGAGGGCGTCGACATCGCCGCACCATCCGGGACGGCGATCCGGGCCGTCAAGTCGGGCAACATCGTGCTGGCGAGTTGGTACGGCGGGTACGGGCAGTACACCTGCATCGACCACGGCGGCGGTCTCTCCAGTTGCTACGCCCATCAGTCCCGCTTCGCTCGCACCAGCGGACGGGTATCCCAGGGTGAGGTGATCGGCTACGTCGGCTGTACCGGTCACTGCTACGGCGACCACCTGCACTTCGAGGTCAGGATCGGCGGCCAGGCCACCGATCCGATGGCTTACCTGTAGCGGTAAGCCTCAGATCCTCTCTTCCACCCAGTCGAGGCTCTCGGCCTGGAGGTCCGGATCGTGTTGGAGAGAGCGATGGTCCCCACCGGCGACCTCGATCAGACGCTTCGGCTCACCGGCAGCGGCGTAGAGATCTCGGCTGTGCGAGATCGGGACCTGCTCGTCTCCCTCGGCGTGGAGCAGCAGCAGAGGTCTGCCGGCCAGATCCGAGATCTCTTCGATCAAAGCGTGCTGCTCGATCCACCGTTCGATCGACGGCAGGTCGGCCACCCTGATTTCGAAGGCGCCGGCCTTGAGTCCCATCAGCAACC
>CAIUSP010000024.1 GCA_903901855.1 uncultured bacterium
CATTCGTATCTGTTCTCGGAGCGCTGGTACTCGCCGGTCCCTCCAGTGCCAGCCGCTCGGCGACCGCTCCTCCCAACTCGGTGTCGCAGGAAGAGCTCGCATCGCAGTTCAAATGTGAGCGACATGCCGAGGGCGTAGACCTGACCGGCGAAGCAGCTTTCGTTGGTGACACCCGTACACCGCTGGTGTTCGTGACCGGCACCGGAGCCTCCGGTGATGCCGCTTACGCAATAGGCAAGGAAGCCTTCGACCTCGAAGGAAGGACCGTCTGCTGGACCAACTTCCCTGATCAGCCCGCCGACGGTGTCACGCAGGGCTACAACACCACTGGAGACATCCAGATCTCGGTCCAGTATCTGGTCTACGCGATTCGTCAGACCTATGCGCTGGCGGGTCGAAAGGTCGCGGTGTTCGGCATCAGCCAAGGCGCCCTGCTGCCGAGGATCGCACTGACCTACTGGAAGGATCTGCGAACCAAGGTCAGCGATGTGATCGGGGCTGCCGGGACCCATCACGGGACGAACGTGATCAGCGGGGCCTGTACCCCGTCGGTGCCTTGTCCTCCCGCTGGCTGGCAGCAGAAGAAAGGTTCGAAGCTACTCCGTGCGCTCAACTCGCAGCGAGACGAGACCCCGGGCAAGAGCATCGGCTGGACCACGATCCGCTCTCTCAGCGATCAGACCGTGAGGCCGGTGACCAAGAGCGCCAAAACCTCCACATCGGCCCTGCAAGGCGCTACGAACATCCTGATCCAGGACATCTGCAGAGGCAGGACCGTCTCGCACATCGGTACCGCGCTCGACTCGGTCACCTTCGCTGTGATCCAGGATGCCGTCGATCACCCCGGTCCCGCGAAGATCAAGCGTCTGCCTCGGTCTCAGGCCTTTTGCGCCAACCGGTACGCACCTCCCTTTGACAATGCGACGGGCGACCTCCTGATCGGCATCGCCAACGGGGTAACCGGAGGCAACCAGACGGGTACCCCGCGTGTGTCAGCTGAACCAGCAGTAGACGCTTGGTTCCGCAAGATCCACCGCTGAGCCTAGATCCGATCCGCCTTAAAGGCCGTTCAACTGCCTCGCAGCCCCAATCGCGTCCCCGGTGCCGAGGAAATCCACCGCCAGGATGTTCGGCAGTCTGCCACGCAACGTCTGACATGCCTTGGCTCTCGCCACCAGCGCGGATCTGGTGTTGACCAGTGCGGCGTCCTCGACACTGGGTACCGGAGGAAACTCATCGGGGGATATCCAGTGGTTCATCAGGAAGAGATTGCCCTCGTCGCCCCCGCGCTTGGCGGCGCAACTCGAGGACAGCGATTCGGGATCGAGGAGCTCGGAGGGGAGCTCGTAGCTCCAGTCCGTCTCTCGCATCAGACCCGAATATGCGAGGTGATACCAGGGAACGTCACCTGCGTCAGTCTGAGCGAACACGACGACGCGGCGCCCTGACCTGATCATCGATCCCAAGGTCGGCCAACGGCCGGTGCCGCCCGTGTAGACGTACCTTGACAAGCCACTCGCGCGAACTGCCGCGGCGAAGTCATCCGGAGCGATGTAGTCCTCGTTGATCAACACGACCACCTCACGCGGGTGCCTGCGCAGGAAGTTGGTGAAGTAACGCAGGCCTGAGGTTAGTTTCGTCGCTCCGAACTGACACAGGACGTGACACAGGTAGGTGGAGGTATCGGGAAATGCCGAGGGATCCTCTACGGAGTCCACACCGTTCGGATTCAGCACGTTCGGTGCGGGTCTGCCGTAGTGGGTGTCGAAGAGAAAGGCTCTCGCTCCGCGCTTGAGCTGATCGGGGATCGCGAAGGTCTGATTGGGAAGACCGAACCCCGCCTGCGAGGCTGACATCGAGTTGTGAGTCCCGATTAGCACCACCCGGTCGAGACTCCGTCCACAGAGCTTCGAGGACCCGTTACACGGAAGAGGCTTTTTCGCCTCGGCTACTCCGGTCGGAGCGATCGAACAGAACCCGAGGACGACGAAACAGACGGCTAGAGACCTAATGAACCAGTTTCCCGGCCGATGCAGCACTCGCTCGATCCCCACCATGGGACACAGTCTAGACGCGGAACATCCGGTCAGGCGGTCAACCAGCGCGTGGCGTAGTAGCCACAGGCAGCAGCAGCGAGGCCTCCGATGACGGAGAGGCCGATGTAGACGAGAGCCCTCCCGGGTTCACCTGATTCGAAATCGAGCAGGGCCTGGACCGAGAACGTAGAGAAGGTGGTGAAGCCCCCCAAGAGGCCCACCCCGACGGCGATGCGCACCTGTTCACTCACCCAGTCGTTCGGCAGGACCACCAACACGCCCAGCAGGAAAGACCCTGCCAGATTGATCGCCACCGTGACCCAGGGCAGGGCCGAGGCGTGGAAGAGGTTGGAGAGGCCGTATCTGGCAGCGACTCCCACAGAGCCGGCGGCGATCACCAAGAGGAGGGTCATCGAGTGGGCCGTGAAGGATTCGAACCTTCGACCTTGAGATTAAGAGTCTCCTGCTCTACCAACTGAGCTAACGGCCCCTGTCGTGTAACCCCCGAGCCTCCGGGAATCACACGGTTGGGGATTATAGGTAGCGCTCGCGATCAGCAGAGATCAGGGAGCACCCAACGGCGATCCGCCGAGGCCACCGCCACTGAGCGGATTCGAGCCACCGGCGCCCGAACCGCCCGACTGGGCCTGCGCCTTCGTCTCGGTCACCACCTGCTTCTCGAAGGCTTTTGCAGACTTCTCCACCTGATCGAACTGCTTGCTCAGCTCTTTCCGATCCGCAGCGGGAGCCTTCGCAAGAGCTTGGGACACCACACGCTCAGCCTCGGAGAAACGACCTGCGTAGAAGAGATACACAGCGAGGTTGTTGAGGTTGCCGACGGTCGGGTTCTGATCGACCGCGACCCGCTGGGCTTCCGCTGCGTTCTCCACGTTGATCCTGGCGTCGGATGCGCTGGAGGAAGACTGCGCCATCAAGAAGAAGCTGTTCGCGAGCTGAAGCGCGAGGCCGGAGTCGGGCTTCTTGGGATTCCCCTTCAGGTAGAGGTCCCATTGGTCCGCAGCGAGGTTGTAGGAGGTAGATGCTTCGGGGGTTGCGGTGGACTGACCGGTCTGAGGGTCGACCTCGAGTTCTTGATTACCACGCTGGATGTAGAGACTGACCAGGTCGAGTCGAGCGGCCTCGTTATCCGGGTTGGTCTTCAACGCAGCCTGCGCTGTCTGGATCTCCTTGGCGTAGATCTCACTGCTGTCCTGTTCGCTGTCCCGCAGACCGAGCGCGTCGAGCAGGCCGCCCGTGGCATCCGATCCGATTCCGAAGAAGAGCAGACCACCGCCGAGCAAGATTGCGAGGGTCGAGTAGATGACCTTGATCGCGGCGCGTCTGCCTGGACTCTGTAGATCGAAGAGCATCGTCTAAGGCTAGCCGGGGTCGGGCGTCGCTGTCGGGGGGTCATTCGCTTTTTCCGGCTGGGGGCTGCCGGCAACACGGGCGAGGAGGATGCTCCCCTCGTAGAGGAGGTAGAGAGGGACCATCGAGATCAGCATCGTGACCGGGTCGGTACCGGGTAGCAACATCGCGATCACTGCGATCACCAGGACCGCGTACCGCCGATAGCGAGCGAGCATGTCCGGCGTGGTCACTCCGAGACGGGTCAGGGCGAGGATCACGACCGGCACCTGGAACAAAACGCCGAGAGAGAGCAGCGTGAGACCGAAGAACGAGTAGTAGTCCTTGGCTCGCACCTCGATCTTGAACTCCGTTGCGTTGAACCCGAGCAGGAACTTGGTGGCCGCGGGCATGACTGCGAAGTAGGCGAAGGCCACTCCGGCGAGGAACAGCACTGGAACCAGCACGACCATCGGCCTAGCCACATGGCGCTCGCGAGGAGTGAGAGCAGGGAGGATGAAGGCATAGGTCTGGTAGAGGATCACTGGCAGGCTGATCACCAGGGCGGCGTAGGCGGCAACGGTGATCGTGGTGATGAATGGCTCTCCGACGGCGAAGGTGATGGGCTCGAAGCCGTCCGGCAGCGGACGGTTGGCGATCTCCAGTACGAGGTCGCTCTGCCAGATACAGAGCCCGAGTGCGACGACGAATACGGCGATGCAGACGATCAGCCGAAAGCGGAGTTCGTCCAGGTGTTCGACCAGTGTGAACTGGTCGTCCGGTGATGCCGGCTTGATCTTGGGCATCAGGACTTCTTGTCGGAGACGACTTCGCCCTGCACTGGCTCGTCTTCCGGGGTGGTGTCACCCGAGGTCGACGAACCTGCGAGCTCGCGGCTCTCCGGGCTGCCCGGAGAGTCCTCACGGTTCTTCCCCGTCACCGAACTCCGGAACTCCCTGATGCCACGGCCCATCGAGCGGCCGAGTTCAGGCAGCCGTTTCGGCCCGAAGATGATCAGGACGATGATCAGGACGATCGCGATTTCCAGCGGTCCGATATTGGGCATGAGTCAATCGTAGCGTGGTCATGCGCTGCTGCGTGACGGGACCTCACCCATACAGCGGGCGAGGGTGCCTAGCGATCGAAGTTGAGGTGGAACCTGCTGGGTGTCGGTTCGCCTTGCCCCTGATACTTGGAGCCCATCTCGCCGCTGCCGTATGGATGTTCGACCGGTTGATCCATGCGCATGAAGGACATCTGGCCGATCGGCATCCCGTGATAGATGGTTATCGGGAGGTTCGCCAGATTCGAGAGCTCCAAGGTGATATTTCCCTCGAACCCTGGATCGACGAAGCCCGCAGTCGAGTGGATGACCAATCCGAGACGGCCCAGTGAACTCTTCCCCTCCAGGCGAGAGACGAGATCGTCGGGAAGCCTCACACGCTCGAGGGTCTGTCCGAGCACGAACTCACCGGGGTGGAGGACGAACGGCTCATCGTCGGAGATCTCGACCTTCTCGGTGAGATCGTCGGTCGGTTTCCGGACGTCTATGTATGGGTACCGTGAGTTGTGGAAGACGCGGAAGCTCCTGTCCACCCTGACGTCGTAGCTGGAGGGCTGGACCAACGACTCGTCGTAGGGATCGATGACCAGACGGCCGGCTTCGATCTCCTGCTTGATTGTCCGGTCACTCAGAACCATGGCGCGAGTCTATTCACCGATGGGGTGGAAGGAGGGCACGTGAGCAACATCGGCTAGGAGTAACGCTCGACTACGCCATCGGCGATCAGTGAGAACAACCTGACGTCCTCGGAATCGAGGCCAGCCGAGCCGAGGGTGACCTTTGCGGCATCGATCTCCTCGCCCGCCCGCGCTCTGACCCGGTCGGTCGCGCGGGTGGCGACTATCTGCTCGCATACGACAGCGGCCGAAGCCTCGTCGAGTCCCTCGAGGCCATCGGCGGCGATCTCCTGATCGACCTGCCGCGCCCAGATCAACGGCAACGTCACCGTCCCGTCCAGCAAATCAGTGCCGATCGCCTTGCCAGTTCGCTCGGGCGGTCCGACGACATCGAGGACATCATCGAGCAACTGGAAGGCGAGACCGATGCGTGATCCGAACTCGGCCAGCTCATCGACGCCGACCTCGGATGTGGATTGCCTCCCGACCCGACACGAAGCCTCGAAGAGACGCGCGGTCTTGAGCGAGCATCGGTGGAAGTAATCATCCTCGCCCAGGTCGAGGTCGTAGGCCCCTTGGCGTTGAGCCAGCTCCCCTCGGGCGAGGGAGGTCGAGGCAGCGGCCAGAGTCTGGATGGCCTCTTGGTCGCCAACCGCAGCGAGCTCGGCGAATGCCCTCGACAAGAGGAAATCGCCTACCGCCGTGGCTCGATCGCGGCCGGATCGGGCAAGAACGGTCGGTTCGCCGCGACGGACGGGGGCCGAATCGAGCACATCGTCGTGGACGAGAGTCGCCATGTGGATCAGCTCGACTGCGGTCGCTGCGGCCGTAGCTCGGTCACCGGCCTGCGGTCCGGCGCAAAGGAGCACCAAGAGGGGTCTCAGCCTCTTGCCTCCCGCCTGCAGCGTAGCCTCCGCATCCTCCCCGACCCGGGACCCGTGTCCCGAGGCCAGCTCGGCGAGGCGCTCCTCCACTCGCCCAAGAGCACGAGGAAGCCAAGGATCTGCAGCATCCATCGCTGCGGTTACCGGAGCGGGTATGGCGGACTTGCGGCTCAAGAGTCAGCGGCTGGAGCTGAACGTGTTGCCGAGTGGAGCGCGATGATCCCCCCCGCAACGAGGACCCAGCGGATGTCCTCGAATCCGGCGGCGTCGAGCTTGCCGGCGAGGGTTCGCGGATCGGGAAAGGTCTTGACCGATTCCGGAAGATACGTGTACGCATCGGGATCACCAGCGACCTTTCCCAGAGCGGGTACGGCGCGGTCGAACCAGAGGCCGAAGAAACTCGCCATCGGCTCGCGGACTGGACGGGTGATCTCGAGGATCACCAGCCGCCCTCCCGGACGCAGCACGCGGGCCATCTCGGCGATGCCCTTGTCGAGATCGGCCAGGTTGCGAGCTCCGAATCCAATCGTGACCGCATCGAAACTCGTATCGGCGAAGGGGAGCTCGAGAGCGTCGGCCCAGGAGAACTCCACCCCGAGTCCACGTTCGCCGCCCTTCTCGCGGGCCTTCTCCAACATCGGCTCTGAGAAGTCCACCCCCACCACTCGGCCATCCGGTCCGATTCGCTCTCGCAGCGCCAGCGCGATATCTCCGGTACCAGTGCAGAGATCCAGCGCATCAGAGCCCGGCTGGACCCTGCTCAGTTCGACCGCACGATCCCGCCACTCGTGGTGGAGTCCCGCGGTCATCGCCGAGTTCATCAGGTCGTAGACCCCTGAGATCCGATCGAACATTCCACGAACCTCGTCGGCGAACTCGGCCGAGTCGCGTGATGGTCGACCTCCCGATGATGAGGTGGCCTCAGGCGTCATGATCGAGATCCGGATGCGACGCTATCGAAGCGACGCGAGGTATTCGGTGAGAGCGTCGAGCTTCTTCTTCGGCAAGCCCGCATAGGACGGCATGATGCCGGGGCCGATGTAGAGAGACCGCGCAATCGTGGCCCTTGGCAGTCGCAGGCCGATCTCGGTCAATTCAGGCCCCGGTCCGTTGTTTCCGTTCTCGCCGATCTGATGGCACGCCAGACAACCGGACTGCGCGGTGACCAACTTGCCCTCCTCGAGCGACGCCGGGACCTTCGCTTCGATCTCGGTCGGCGAACCTGCGTTGGCTCCCAGGAAGGTCAGGTAGGCCATGGCGATGATCACGAAGAATCCACTGATCGCTGCGATCGGCCGCCGGGTCAGGCGCCGCTCAGGGTTGCGGTCGTAGAACGGCAGCAGAAGCAGCAAGACCATGCATAGGGTCGGGATGCCGATCGTCGCGACCGGCGTCAACCATGGCGGCTTCAGTACCTTGAGCAGCTCGAAGAGGAAGAAGAAGTACCACTCTGGACGCGGGACGTAACTGGTGGTGGTCGGATCCGCCTTCGGCCCCTGCTCTGCACCGAGCATCAGGGACATTACGACGATGATCAGTGCAACGAGCACGAACATGACGCCATCCTTGGCGATCGCATAGGGGAAGAAGGGCTTCCCCTTCTTCTTCAGCTGCTCGTATTCGCGTAGGTATTCCTCTTTCTCGTGGCGGTTCATCCGACATCCTTACGGCGGAGGGACTTGGGCTTGCTCGCGTGGACCCAGGGCGGCGCGGTGGTGCCGAGCTTGACCACGAGGAAGAGGTGCGCGCCGATCAACCCGATGATCAAACCGGGCACCAGCAACATGTGGATCGCGTAGAAGCGCTGGATCGTGGTGGCTCCGATCTCCGGGCCAGCCCTGAGGAAGTCGGCGAGATAAGGGCCGACGAAGGGACCGCTCGCGGTGATGTTGTTCGCCACCTCAGTCGCCCAGAAGGAACGCTGGTCGAACGGGAGCAGGTAACCGGTCAGACCCATGACCAGGGTGAGGATGATCAAGACGACCCCGATGACCCAGTTGAGTTCGCGGGGGTACTTGTAGGCACCGAAGAAGAAGGTTCGGGCCATGTGCATGAAGATGAGGATGATCATCACCGTTGCGCCCCACTTGTGCATTCCGCGAACGAACTCGCCGAGGAAGACCTCGTTGGTGAGATAAGTGATCGATGCGTAGGCCTCGACCGGCGACGGTGTGTAGTACATCGCGAGGAATACTCCGGTGAGTGCTTGGCAGATGAAGGCGAACATCGTCGCCGATCCCAACGTGTAGAACCAGTTCGTCCCCTTGGGTACCTTGCGCAGCGCCAACGCGGTGACGATGTTCGAAGCACCGGTCCGCTCGTCTACCCAGCCGACCACATCGGCAGGTGAGTCCTTCAACTTGCCCTTGAGTTCCTCGGTTGCGGCCGAGCCATTCTTCTCGGTGGGCTGACGCAGATCGACGACCCCGTTCCCATTTCCGTTCCCGTTCCCGTTTCCGTTGCCCTCGCCAGGCTTGGCGGGACGGCGGAGGGGCGGTGGTATGAGTTTTTCGATGTCGGGCATTGTCGCTTCCTCCCCTAGGGAGCCGGCGGCACAGAGGGCCGCGGCGGGTAGATGACGTTCCAGACTCCTCCGGTGAACTCACCGGGGTCGCGGGCACGGACGGGCTCGAAACTGTTGGTGACGCTGTAGCGAGGGCCGATCTCGACCTCTCCATCGCGCACCCGGGTCTGAAAGCGGTCGAGGGGTCGGACAGGAGGGCCACCGATGCGTTCACCCTGGAACCCGTAGACACCTCCGTGACAGGGGCAGATGAAGTTCCCGGCGGCCGCAACGAACCTCACTGCGCAACCGAGGTGCGCACAACGAGTGCTCACCGCCACCACGGAATTCGGATCTTCCTTCAGTTCCTCGTTGCCGAGGCGTACGTAGGCCGTGGTCTTTCCCGACTCGCCGGTGCCCTCGACCGCAGTGATCACGGTCGCGGTGTACTCGTCGGCGGAGTACTGGTCGACCGATCCGACGGACTGCCAGAAATCACCCTTCTCCTTGAAGACAGGTGCGAGAGCAAAGCCGATGGTCGGAAGGGCGACCACCGCGATGGCGCCGCCAGCCAGAACCTGACCACCAACCATCAAGGCGGCGCGGCGGTTCATCGACTCGCCCTCGAAGGTTCCGGCTGGTGCCGCCTTCGGGAGTTTGCGCTTACCGTTTCCGCTTTCGCCGTTAGTAGCCAATTCTTCTCCGGTGATCGGGGGTCTCGTGAACTCAGTCAAGAGGGTTTGATTCGGTAGTCAATCCTACCTGTTCGTGCAACCGGGTCCACGCTTCACCGGCTCCCGTCTCGACGGCTCGCTGCTCTGCCCAGGCCAGTAAGCGGTCTGCCAGCCCACCCGGATCCTCCGAACCTGGGATTTCCGCTCTCAAAGCGGTGAATTCCGTACTCGCGCCGCATCCCACGGCAACGCCCGTGGCCAGCCAGAGTGCCTGATCCAACCGATCGAACTCTGAATCTGTGCAGACACCATCAGCGTGTATCACTGCCTGCAGGGAGATCAGGTCTGCGAGGTAGGCCACTGCTTCGGTGTCGCCGAGCATGGACAGGCGCTCGAGCCCGAGGGCATAGAGGAAGTCGCCGGCAAGGAGCGCCAAATCCGGGTCGATATCCGGTGTAAAGAGTCTTGGTGTGCCGTAGTGGAGGAGGTAGCCCTCGCGGATCGACTCGATCAGGAGCGCGTACTGATCGGGGTCGGTGGATCGAGGGCCTAGGGCGACGAACTCTCCGAATGCCGCTGGGGCCACGACGGTGTCGATCGGTCTCAATGCGGCGCGAAGGCCATCCTCCGTATCGATCTCGTCCCTCAGATCGAGGAATGAACGCGAACCGCTCTTCTCTGCAGGCTGCTCCATCTCCACAGAGATCAGCCGTCGGCGAAGACTGCATCGAAGGCCTCCGCCGCTGCCGCGGCGGTCATCTCCACAGTCTCTTCGTCGTGAGCGAGCGAAGGGAACCACGCTTCGAACTGTGATGCAGGCGGATACACACCGCGCTCGATCAGTTCGCGGCAGAAGCGAGCGTATGCATCCATGTCACAAGAGTTCGCTCCCTCGAAATCACTGACCGGCTGGTCCGTGAAGAAGGGAGTGACCAGACCGGGAACCGAGACCACTTGGACCGGGTGATCCCTTGCGGCATCACGGAGGGCATCGGCCAGAGCATCGGTGGTCTGAGAGAGCTTCAGGTAGGCAGCCTCGTCGAGCAACTCCATCGTGGCGAGTCCTGCTGCGACCGCGAGTGGGTTGCCCGACAGGGTTCCCGCCTGATAGACGTCGCCAGCCGGTGCGAGGTGGTTCATCATCTCGGAGCTCGCTCCGAAGGCTGCAGCAGGAAGGCCGCCGCCGATGACCTTTCCGAAAGCCGTCACGTCGGGTTGGACACCGGTCAACTCCTGTGCGCCTCCCCGGGAGACGCGGAACCCCGAGATCACCTCGTCGAAGACCAAGACGGCTCCGTACTGGTCTGCCAGCTCCCTCAATCGCTTCAGGAAGCCCTCCGCAGGCGGCACGAGGCCCATGTTCGCCGGTATCGGCTCGACCAGGAGCGCCGCAACGGGCCTGGCCGCGAGGGCCGCCTCGACTGCATCTGCATCGTTCCAGGGGACCACGGCGGTTTGTTCCGCTACGGCTGCTGGCACTCCGGGACTCGACGGCTTGCCAGCCGTGGCCATGCCCGAACCAGCCGACACGAGGAGGCCGTCGGTGTGGCCGTGATACGCGCCCGCGAACTTGACCAGCGCGTCGCGCCCGGTAACTGCGCGAGCGAGCCGGATCGCTCCCATCGCTGCCTCCGTCCCTGAAGAGGTCATGCGAATCATCTCGACGGAGTCGAAACGCTTCGCGACCTCGCGAGCAAGAGCGACCTCGCCGGCGGTAGGCGCACCGTAAGTGGTGCCCCGCTCTGCCGCCGCGCGGACGGCCGCGAGGATCGAGGGTTCGGCGTGCCCAGCGATCAAAGGGCCCCATGAGCAGACCCAGTCGACATATCGATTGCCGTCGACGTCGAACAGGTACGGACCCTCTCCCCTCTCTATGAAGATCGGGTCGCGGCCGATGGACCGCATGGCCCGGACCGGCGAGTTGACCCCACCCGGCAACAGCTCCAGTGCTTCCCCGTACAGCTTCCTGGAACCGTCCCAGTTCAGGAGTTCTCTGCCTCCCACGCGGCGTAGTCCTCTGTGAAGTAGCGAAGCCGAATCTTCTTGAACTCGGTCGACGAGTACAGGACGGCTCGATCCTCGCCATGGAGGTCGTGCTGATCAGCTATCGAATCGAGGATCGCGTCGCACTCCTCCTTCGAGCGACCATGAGCCATCGTGAAGACGCTGTAGGGCCAGTCCTCATAGGTGGGCCGCTGGTAGCAATGCGAGATTCCGCGAACCGAGGCCATCTCGACACCGACCTCGCGGATTCGGTCCTCCGGAACGCGCCAGACACCCATGCCGTTGGCGGAGAACCCCGCGCGGCGGTGGAAGAGGATCGCGGCCACGCGGCGCAGGATCCCTCGCTCCTGCATACCGGCGAGATGGTTCAGATAGGAGTCGACATCCATTCCGGCGCGTGAGGCAGGCGCATCGAAGGGCCTGGCGACCGGTTCCATCTGGCCTTGGATCGCACGAATCACCTCGATGTCAGTCTCGTCGTAGTCGACCGGTTCCAATTCCCGCGGCATCACGGCCTCTCCAGCCGGAGCCGCAAGGGTGTCGGTTCCCTTCTCCATCTCGAGGTTCATGTTGATCTTGAACAGGGTCAGAGTCGGGAGCTGGCGGATCGACTCCGCGCCGGTCAACTCCTGCAGTACCGAGACTGTTCCGTCCAGCCCGAGTTTCGAATCCGGCGGGGTGGCAATGGTGAACCAGAGGTTGAACTCGTGATCGCGCAGGTAGTTATGGGAGACGCCAGGATGCGAGTTGATGATCTTAGCGGCGCGGTGGGGGTTCTCTGCATCGACCTTCGCCGCGACCAACATCGACTCGTAGCCGAGGGCCCGCGTATCGAAGATGGGAGTCAACTCTCGGATGATCCGTTCATCGAGCAGGCGCTGGGTGCGGGCGAGCACGTCGTCCAGCTCCAGACCGGCCTCCGTCGCAACTGCTGCAAACGGCTCCGGAGCGAGAGGGAAGCTCGATTGCAGGAGGTTCATCAACTTGCGATCGTGGTCGTCGAGAGGCACCGCCGCGCCGTCCTTCCGCTCACGGACCTTGGGGGTCGCTCCTGATGCCGGTGTGTTCATCGTGTGGATGCCTCCTCTGCCAGCCAGAGAGCGGCGGCGGTTGCGTAGTAGGTGATGATTGCGTCGGCTCCGGCCCTGCGAATCGCCAGCAGCGACTCGAGTACAGCAGATCGTTCGTCCAGCCAACCGTTCGCCGCTGCAGCCTTGATCATCGAGTACTCGCCAGACACTTGATAGGCCGCCACGGGGGCGCCGGTGGCCTCCTTGACCAGTGAGACGACATCCAAGTACGGCATCGCGGGCTTGACCATCAGGACGTCCGCTCCCTCGTCGAGGTCGGCCTCGGCCTCGCGCACCGCCTCGAGTGCGTTGGCCGGGTCCATCTGATAGCCGCGCCGGTCACCCGATGAGGGAGCGCAATCGGCTGCATCTCGGAACGGACCGTAGAAGGAAGACGCGTACTTGGCGGCGTACGAGATGATCGGTAGACCCTGGTGGCCGGACTCGTCGAGTTGAGTGCGGATCGCGCCGATGCGGCCGTCCATCATGTCGCTCGGTGCTATCGCGTCTGCGCCGGCGTCGGCATGTGAGATGGCGGTCTTGGCGAGCAGTTCGATCGTGAGGTCGTTGTCTACCTCGTCCCCTTGGAGCACTCCGCAGTGACCGTGGGAGGTGTATTCACAGAGACAGACATCGGTGATCACGGTGACCTCGGGGTGGGCCTCTTTCAGCGCTCTGACCGCCATCTGGACGACACCCTCGTCGTCGTAGGCCTCGCTGGCGACCTCGTCCTTTGTCGAGGGGATCCCGAACAACAAGACGGCGCGGACCCCTGCGGAGGCAACGGTCGTCACCTCGGCCACGAGTTCGGATATCGACAATCGCTCGACCCCGGGCATGGACTCGACCGGTTCGCGCAGTCCCTCTCCGGAGGTCACGAACATCGGCTGGATCAGATGGGATGGAGAAAGCTCGGTCTCGGCCACCAGCTCTCGGAGCTGGCCGGTCCTTCGGAGGCGTCGGAATCGGGTTGCGGGAAAAGCCATGACCGAGATTCTAGGGCGCACCGTTTTCGGCCGTGAGCGTGCGGGTGCGGTGGCTTGCTCCCTTTAGCCTGAGGCCATGCGCTTGATGTTCATCGGAGATGTGGTCGGAAGCCCCGGAAGGGAAGGTTTGACCGCAACCATGCCCTTACTGCGCGCCGAACACAAGCCCGATCTGATCATCGTGAACGGTGAGAACGCGGCTGGAGGAGTGGGAATCACCGAGCAGACCGCAGAGGAGATCTTCGCTGCCGGTGCGCAGGTGATCACCCTCGGCAACCACGCCTATAGGCAAAGGGAGGCCTTCGGATTCCTCAACGCAGATGAGCGAGTGGTGCGGCCACTCAATCACTCACCCGAGTCACCCGGACGAGGCTGGACCATCGTCGAGGCAGGCGGGATGCGGGTTGCGGTGGTCAACCTGAGCGGAGCCGTACAGCTCCAGGTCGATCGAAATCCGTTTGCAGCTATCGACGAACTGCTCGAAGAGATGGACGGGCGTGCCGATGCCGTCTTCGTCGACTTCCATGCCGAGGTGACCAGTGAGAAGGTGGCGATGGGATGGCATCTCGATGGCAGGGTTGCTGCGGTCTGCGGAACCCACACCCATGTCCCGACGGCCGATCCGCGAATCCTCCCCGGCGGGACCGCTCACATCACCGACGTCGGTATGACCGGATCGAGAGATGGTGTGCTCGGGGTGAAGCGCGCCGGAGCGCTGGAGTCGCTGCGGACCGGCTTGCCGGTGCGTTTCGAGACGGCCGGGGAAGACGTCTGGGTGATGGGCTGTCTGATCGAGGTTCGGGACGACGGCCTCTCGACTCGGATCGAACAGATCCTCTTGCCAACCGCCTAGCCGGCGTTCCCGACCTCACCAAGGCGATCTCGGGCAAGCAGTGCCACGAAGAGAGGGCCGAGAAACCACGGCAGGTACAGATAGAACCAGTGGTCGAAGGTGATCTCCACCCCGATCAGGACCGCTGCGGCCAGTGCCGCCAACGCCACCGTGTCCCTGAAACGGGGGCGAATCGACACGGCGAGTGCGAACAGCCCGACCGCGACCGTCACGAACAGCTGGAGTGGCTCGAGGGCCGGAAACTGACCCCAGATGCTGAAAGGTGAATCACGCCCGATCTGGTTGCCGATCGTGCGGTCGAAGATCACGAGAGGGCCCGAGTCATAGAGGGCATCAGCAAAGACCACGAGGAGTCCGACCGCAAACCCGACCAGGTAGGTCGACGACTCGCGCAGGGAGAGTGGCGACAGGAAGCGCTTCAGCCGGAGGAGGGGCGAGTTGCCCACGGACGGCGAATGCGGTGCGGAGCCAGAGCTCGGACCCGAGAGGAAGAGCGGAACCAGCGCCAGCGGAGCGAGCTTGGTGGCGGAAGCGAGAGCGACCAGCACACCCCTTATAGGCGCGGAGGTGACGCCGAGCAGGATGGCCACCACGGTCAGGGCAACCAGTGAATCGTTCGTGTTCGATTCGAGCGCGAAAGCCGTGTAAGGACATGCGGCCCAGGCGAACACGAGGAGCGCCCCGAGGCGTGTACCGCTCGATCCGGAACCCAGCCTGCGCCCGAGCAGGAACAGCGCGGCCATCGTCCCGAGGTCGAAGAAGATCGCAGCGGCGTGAGCGGCCGGAAGGTCATCCCATGAACCTCCCCAGGGGAAGGCCAACTCGAAGGGGACATAAGCGAAGTACGAGAGCGGTCCGTACGTGTCTCCATTCGCGATATCGATCGGGAAGTTCGCGTAGAGCGTCCTCCCGCTCGAGATCAGATCGCCTCCGATCACACCGGCATAACCGACATCGATCACGTTCGAGTCCGCCATGTTGAACGCGATCCGCACCCCGATCAGGAAAAGCGCCACGATCGCGAGCAACCCCGCGGGGATCGAAGGTTCGAGGCCGCCACGGTGATCACGGCCGCCGCGACTGATCGCAAGCCAGATCATCCTCGCCAGCAGCCAGATCAGTACCGGGTAGACGAGTGGCACCGAGATGTCTATCCGCCCCAGGTTGAAGAAGTAATGGGAGAGCCCGAGGCCCGCAGTCAGCGCGAGCAGATCCAGGTGAGCGACCCGAAACGGCCTGCGCCAGTCGAACAGACCACAGAAGAAGATGAGGCAGAGAGGGATCCACACCCACGGCGCGTTGAGCGTCCGCCCAAAGGCACCCGAATAGCCGCGGGCCATGGTCCAGGCCACTTGATCACCTGTCCATTCCTCCCGCACCGTTGCGCCGACGGGGTCGACGATCACCAGCGCCTCGACTCTCTCGCCGACGAAGAATCGAACCTCCCAATCGGCAGCATCCTCCTTGCGCGATGCGCTGACCGAGGCCCGTGGGTAGGCCTTCAGGGTTTCGCGGCCCACCGAGGACTTCTCTGCCGCATCGAGTGCCTGAACCTCCGTCGTTGCAGCAGGCAGGTCGTCTGCCTGGTCAGGAGGTCCTGCCAGAGCGGTCGCCGGCAGCAGGAGCGTCGAGGCGACCAGCGCCAGCGCCAGTCGACAGCGCCAGTCGGTCACCGGCCGTCGAAGGTCCAGAGCTTGTTGCCGATGAAGTTGACCGGGGTAGCGACCGCGACGGCGATGGCCTGAGCTCCGATCTCCGGCATGCCGAGCGCGATCAGGGCCTGGAGGATCAAGAGATTCACTCCGAGAGAGATCACACTGACGGTGAGGAACCGCGCGGCTTGGAACCCGGCGTGACCAGCGGACGCCCTGAAGGTCCAGTGCCTGTTCCAGAGGAAATTGTTGGTGACCGCCACCACGAATGCGATCACTGCCGCCAGCACGTGGTGCAAATCGGCCTTGTCCGTGGCGAGCCAGAAGACCACCAGGTTGATCACGTATCCCGACGCGCCGACCACGGCAAACCTCACCAGCTGGGCCCAGTTCTCGGGCTTCCTCGTGCCGCGACCGATCCGTCGCGCGGTATTGGTGGGGGTCACGATCCCGCGCCGCTCAGACTCGGAGACGGTGAAGCGAGTGGAACCCCGAAGTGACCGAGGACCACCGGAGCGATGTCCCGAAGCGACCACTGTGGGTAAGCGGACACATCCGGCGGGCCGCAGCCCACGAACAAGAGCGGTGAGAGTGACTCCTCGCGTGCGAGCGCACCGTGACTGCCGCCTCCGACATGTGTGACTCCTCCCCAATCCACGAACTCATAGCCTGACGCCGCAGACACGAGGATGTCGCCAGCGTGTGGTGAGATCAGGGCTGACCAGAGCCGTGAAAGAGCGTCCGGGTATTCGTGACTGTCGAAACTCGTCCCGCTCAATTCGGCCTCGAGCGTCGAACTGTCGCCCCTCACCGTCCAAGGGACACCGCGACGATCGGTGACCGGACCACCGGGCGAAAATCTGAGCTCGAGACCGTTACGCTCGACCACCGCCTCGAAGGCACGCTCGGGGAATCCGATCGCATCCCTCACCACCGGGTCACCGTTGGAGTCTGCCAGCCAGGCGATGAGATCGACGCCCTCGGTGTCGAGGATTCGCCCTCGCAGGCGTTCATGGGTGCGGGAGTGCGTCGGGTCCGCATGGAGGAGATAGACGGCAGCGGCGCGAGATGTCGGACTGACGGCTATCTCAGCTGATTCCGGGTCTTCGGCGTTGGGTTGGAGCACCGCCCACTCGCTGGAGAGTCTCTCGATCAACGGGAGGGAGTGATTCACCGGAACCTGAGCGTGATCCGAGGTGAGAATCACCGCGTACCTCTCCAGGAAGGGGGCCAGGCCACCGGCGGCGTCGATCAAGCGCTGGAAACAACGGTCTGCGCGCGCAATCGACTGGATCTGACCGGACGGACCCTGTCGGTGCGAATGGAAATCGTTGTCCGGCAAGCTGAAGAGCAGGAAATCGAATGCGTCTGCGGAGATCAGCTCGGCCGAAGCACAGGCTGCATACTCATCCCGGTCGCCCGGGCGGGTCAGCGCCGATCCGCACTCGGTCGGCCTGCTCGCGTAGAGATCGCCGTAGAAGAACTCGTCTGGTCCCCAGACGGCGTGGCGGAAGCTGATCGCTTCGGCCGCTCGACGGGCTAACCCTTCGAGGGAGAGCTCATGACGTCGGGAGCCTCTGTAGATCAGGAAGGGTGTGGTGGCGGTCTTCACTCCGGCGGCTCCGAGAGACTCGAAGAGAGTCGGAGCCTCCCAGCTGAGATGATCGAGGTTCATGTTGTAGACGAGGTCGTACATCGCTCTGAACAGACCGAAGATGCGGGTGGCCTCGAAAGACGAGCCGTATTCGATGTAGCGCCGCTCCACGCGGTGGAACCAGTTCATCCCCATGACCCAGTGGCCACCGGGACCGAGGCCGGTGAGAATCTCCGAAGAGGCCACGGGTGTCACCGATGGAAAGCTCGAGACACAATCCTCGACCAGTTGGCCTCGCTCCATGAGAGAGGCGAACGCCGGCGCCGCTCCGGCGGCAGTCGCCTCCGCCAGGAGGTCGGGATGCATCGCATCCACGACCGTCAGGATCAACTTCGGTGGGGTAGCCACTAGCGGAGGATCCGGAGACCCTCGTGCTTTTCGGGCCTCGCTCGCCGTCGACGGAAATGGAGCAACACCACTGCAAGAGCGACGACGATGGCCGAGGGAGGGAGGAGCCAAGCGACAGCGGCGACCACGATCGCGATGATCACCCCCGTGGCGATCAGGGTTCCTGAACTACGACCGCTGGGCTGCGCACGTGACTGGAGGGATTCGCGCCGCGACGCGCCGGCGAATACATCACCGATCACCCCGGCGGTGAACATCCCCAGCAGGCCGATCGGCAACATCGGCCAGAAGGTCACATCCTCCGCCCGAAGCCAGATTCCGGCGACGGCAGTGCCTCCAGCAGCGGCGAATGGCAGGCGCAGGCGGAGCGGGAGGACCACTCCGCACAGGATGCCGAACGCAAGTGCGAATCCGAGTGCCTGACAGATCGCGTTGAAGAGATCCACGGGTGGGGATCAGGCTGACCGAGAGCCCGGTCGGCCTAGTCTTCGCCTCCGGCGAAATCCTCCGGAGAGACGTTGTCGAGGAAGTCCTTGAACTTCTCGACCACCTCCTCGGTGTCTTCCACTTCGTGCTCGAACTCGATCGCAGATTCCTCGATCACCTCATCAGCGGCATAGATGGGCGCATCGATTCGCACTGCGAGCGCGAGCGCATCAGAGGGACGAGAGTCGATCTCCACCGTCTGGCCATTGACCAGCAGGTTTATCTGCGCGAAGAACGTGTTGTCCTTCAACTCCGTGACGGTGACCGACTCGCATTGGGCGCCCACCTGACCGACGAGGTCCGCGAAGAGATCGTGAGTCATGGGCCTGGGCGTCTCCTGGCCCTGGAGCTTCATCAAGATCGCCGCGGCCTCGGGGTGTCCGATCCAGATAGGGAGGAACTTGTTGCCCTCCTCGGTCTTCAGCAAGACGATCGGCTGCTTGCCGACCATGTCGAAGCTGACTCCGTAGATGCTCATTAGCTGCACGGTTTCACCTTGGTTTCGAACTCATTCCTAAAGTGGGCGATCCTGGATTCGAACCAGGGACCTCGTCCTTATCAGAGACGCGCTCTAACCAACTGAGCTAATCGCCCTCGCTTCCGTGCTCAATCTGACCGTCTGGCCACTCGGAGCGCGAGAGCGCGCAGTTTACCGCTAGGCAGGGGGCTGCTGGAGCGGGCCGTAGGTGTCGGGTCGTCTTGTCTCCAGGAAGGGGAAGAGCTCGAGCCAGTCACGCCGTTGATCCAGATCGAGATCGCAGACCAACACAGCGGGTTCATCTCGCGGAGCCTTGACCAGGACACGCCCGTAGGGATCGGAGATGAACGACGAGCCGTAGAACTCGATCGGCCCCTCTCGCCCGATCCTGTTGACAGCCACCATGAAGGTGCCGTTCGCGATGCCGTTCGCGGTGATGACCCTCTCCCAGAGAGGCTCGGTGTCGAACTCGGGATGATCGGGCTCTGAGCCGATGGCCGTCGGATAGACCAGCACCTCCGCTCCGGCCAGAGAGTAGGCCCGTGCCACCTCGGGAAACCACTGGTCCCAACAGGTAGGGAAACCGACTTTGACCGTTTCGAGAGCGATCACCGGATAGCCGGTATCGCCCGGCCGGAAGTATCGATCCTCGTAGTAGCCGGCGGTGACCGGAATGTGGAGCTTTCGGCTACTCGCCACCAGTGCGCCGTCAGGAGCGAAGCAGACAGCTGTGTTGTATCCCCGCCTGTCCTCTCCTTCGTCGGAGGCTTCGAAGAGAGAGGCGTGGATGTGAGCACCTGTCTCTCGGGCCATGCGCTCGGCGAATCGGCAAGTGGGGCCGTCGGGGATACCCTCGGCCCTCTCCAGGGCGGAATCCAAATCATCCTCCGAGATCGCGAAGTAAGGAGACAGCGTGAGTTCCTGCAGACAGATCAGGCGAGCGCCCTCATCGGCGGCCAGCTTGATCCCTTCCCCAAGAGCCTCCAGATGCTCTTCAGGGTCGGGATTCCAACGGTGCTGAACCGCGCCGACCCTGAACGGTTCACGCTCCGGATCCCGAGTGCGCGCCGGAGAGGGGATCGGTGATCCGATCGAACTTACGAGACGAAAATCAGCCACCGGCGAACTGATCTCCGACTGCGGGCACCTGCTGGGTGATGCAGTGGATGCCGCCGCCGCCCATAGCGAGGGTCGTAGAAGGTACAGCGACGACCTCCCGATCAGGGTAGGCCCCGGCGATCACTGCCAAAGCATCGGCCTCGGTCGGGTCACCGCCGTCAGGTGTCGGAACGATGACGCCGCCGTTGGCCAGATAGAAGTTCGTGTAGGGAATCGCCACCGATCTCCCTTCGTGCTCGTCTCGAGGAAGGAACGGGAGTTCGATTGCCTCGATTGGGTTGCCCCGGGAATCGGTTGCCTCGGCCAGGCGACTCAGGTTCTCGCTCAGGAAGGGATAGTCGGGATCGTCCGCGCCCGGAGCGGCCTGACAGATCACCTTGCCGGGCTCGACGAAGGCGCAGAGGTTGTCCACGTGTCCGTCGGTGTCGCGGTCCTCGATCAGACCATCTCCAAGCCAGACCACGGTGGTGATTCCCAACCAATCGCCCAGCGCGGCCTCTATGCCGTGCTTGTCCAACTCGGGATTGCGCTTCTCCTGCAAGAGACACTGCTCGGTGGTGATCAGAGTTCCGAGACCGTCCACGGTGATCGAGCCGCCCTCGAGCACGATCGGTGCCCTTCGGGAATCGATTCCCAGCAGGTCGCAGACCGCGGCGGCAACCGCGTCATCGGCGTCCCAGGTGGCGAACTTCTCGCCCCAGGCGTTGAAGCGAAAATCGATACCGAGGCGGGCACCATCATGGCCGGCTACGAAGATGGGGCCCGAATCACGCAGCCACGCGTCGTCGAGCGGTATCTCCACGACCTCTATCTCCTCTGAACATCTTGCCCGCGCCTCGGCGGCGAACGCCGGGTCGGCGACCATCGTGACGGGCTCGAACGCGGCAATCGCATTGGCTACCGCCGCGTAATTGACGAATGCCTGTTCGAGCAGGCTGAACTCGCTCCAACGGCCGCACGGCCAGGCCATCAAGGTCCGCTCATGCGGTGCCGATTCGGCCGGCATGTAAAGCCCTTCAGCTCTGGGTGTGATCGGGGAACCCATCGCTCGGAGGGTAATGACTGGGCCGTCATCTCCGGAGATCGAGCGCGATGCAGGCGGGTGGGGCGGCCCCCGTCAGGCGCCTACCGCTTGCGAAGATGCTTGGCGAGCTTGGAGACCTCTCCGAGATCATCGAAGCGGAGCTCCGCTACGAAACCGCTGCCGGATCGCTTCACCTTGACCTCATGGCCGATCGCCTGCTCCAGGCCTTCCCCGGCCTCACCGAGGGCGACTCGCTCCTCGGCCGAGATGCGGCCGGTCGAGGACTTCCTCCCGGCCTTGGCATCTGCAGGTTTGGCGTGTCTCTCTGTTTCACGAACCGACCAGCCTTCTTTGGCAGCCTTGCGACCGAGACGCAGTCGGGTCGTCTGATCCGGGGCCATCAGTAGCGCGCGGCCATGACCCTCGCTGAGGCGACCGTCGCCCAAGAGCTCCAACACCCCATCCGGCAGGTCGAGCAACCGCACCAGGTTGGATATCCCCGCTCGGGACCGCCCCAGTCTCTTGGCGAGATCCTCTTTGGAGATGCCGAGGTCGTCGACGAGGGCAGCACAGGCCCGTGCCTCGTCGACGGGGTTGAGGTCTTCGCGGACGACGTTCTCGATCAGAGCGGACTGGAGTCGCTCGTCCTCCGGGGAGGACCGAACCACCACCGGCACCAGTTCCAGACCGGCCTTCTGCGACGCGCGCCACCGTCGCTCGCCCGCCACCAGCTGGTATCTCCCGTCCTCGATTGGACGAACGATCAGCGGCTGCAGGAGGCCGGCCGAGCCGATCGAATCCGCGAGTGCCTGGAGTGCTTCGGGCTCGAAGACGGTCCTCGGCTGATCGGGGTTCGGATCGATCGATCCGACGGGAACCTCTCTCAGCTCGGGGCCGCCCGCAGTGGCGTCCGGGAGGATCGCTGCCAAGCCTCGCCCCATTCCTCGTTTACGCTCAGCCAAGCGAGGTCACCTCCTCGGCGAGATCCGAGTAGGCCCTCGACCCGGACGAACCCGGCGCGTGCTGTGTAACCGGCTCTCCATAGCTGGGTGCCTCGGCGACCCGGATGCTGCGTGGGATGACGGTCTTGAACACCCGCGCCGGGAGGTTCTCGCGGAGCTCGCGCTCTACATCTTGAGAGAGTCGGGTTCGATCATCGGCCATGGTGATCAGGATGCCGGCCAGCTCGAGCGACGGATTGAGTTCCCGTTGGACGAGTTTCAAGGTATCCAGGAACTGCACCAGGCCTTCGAGGGCCAGATACTCGGCCTGCACCGGGACGATCACCCGATCGGCAGCCACGAGCGCATTCACCGCCACCGGGCCGAGGGAGGGTGGACAGTCCAACAAGGTGAACCCGAACCGCTCCCTCACCGGGCCGAGGGAGTCCCGAAGGCGTAGTTCGAAGGATTCGATCCTCGGGAGCTCGACACTGGCTCCCGCGAGATCCTCGTTGGCGGGGACCAACCAGAGATTGTCTGGACCTGCCGGTCTCGCTGCCTCTGCGACCGAAACCTCTCCGGCGAGACAGTCGTAGGACGACGGTTCGAGATCGCGAGGGTGGCCGAGAGCCACCGTCGCGTTGCACTGCGCGTCGAGATCGACGACGAGAGTCTGCGCGCCGGTGCGAGCAACACAGGCCCCCATGTTGACGGTGGTGGTGGTCTTCCCGACCCCACCCTTCTGATTCGCCACTGCGTAGACGGTCCCCATCGGTCAGTCGATCCGTCCCGTCGAAACGCTGACTGACCGAAACCAGATCGTTCGTATATCGACCATTCGTGGCAGAACCTCTCTCATCGCTCAATCATTCGGCACCGAACGGACGCTTCGACGCCATACCCGGGCGTCGGGGCAGCCCATCGGGTGTCGGACCATTCTTGCGGAGTAGGTGGATGTGCCTGTCGCGGGAGCCTGGATATGGCGATACGGAACGAACCTCGAGCGTCTCGAGAGCCATGGCCTCCTCTGCGACGCGCTCGAAGCCTCGTTCGCTTTCGGTGTCGCGTGCACCCCGCCAGATCAGGAGATGACCCCCCGGACGGAGCAGAGGCGAGGCGAGTTCGGCGGTCGTCGGCAATGAGCCAACCGCACGAGCCGTGACCAGATCGAACCGCTCCCTACCTTCCGGTGCCGAGGAGAACTCCTCGGTGCGCTTTGCTCTGACCTCGACATTGGTCAAGCCCATCTCGGACGCGGCTCGCTCGATGAAGCGGCATTTCTTGCCGGTAGCCTCGATCAGGACCCACTCGGTTTGCGACAGGCTGGCCGCGAGTGGGAGTCCGGGCAGCCCGGCGCCGCTGCCGATATCGGCAGCGCGAGCTGCGGATCGTGTCTCGGGGAATTCCAGACCGGCCAGGGAATCCGCAAGATGGACGGTCGGGATCTCGTCCTGAGACGCAAGCGAAACCGGAGCATCTGGCTCGCTCAGCAAGCGTTCGAGGCGGGAGAGTGAGTTACCCGAGCTTGTGCTCAACCGGAAACCAGAGGTGCGACCACGAGGAAGCGATTGGGTTCATCGCCCTCGCTGTACGTCTCGATTTCCGTTCGGTCGCGGAGATGCTCGTGGACGACTCTCCGCTCCGCCGACGACATCGGCTCCAGCTCGATCGGACGACCTGACGCAATTGCCTCTTCGGCTGCCACATCGCCCTGCCGACGGAGAGACTCGTTCCGGCGTTCGCGGTAATCGGCGGCGTCCACGACGACTCGCTTGCGCGAATCCGGATCCATCACCCGTTGTGCGGCCTGGTGACATAGGAGTTGAACCGCGTCGATGGTCTGTCCGTGCTTGCCGATCAGGAGACCAACCTCCTCCCCTCCGATCACGCCACGTATCTCGTCATCGGTCTCGGTCACGGTCACGGGCTCGTCCAACCCGAGGGCAGCAGCAACGGCTTCGAGGATGACCTCGACTCGACCAGCCGGGTCATCGGGCAGCGGGGGTGTAGTGGATTCAGGCATGAGGGATTACGAGTCTAGGCGTGAATAGAGGCCGGGCGCTCACCGGTTACGGCTCTTCTTCTTCGGGGGCGGAGGTGGCGGCTTGGCAGCGCGTATCTCCTCGGGCGTGGGCGGTGGAGGTGGTGGGAAGAAGACCTTGACCACTGCCTGCTGACCCATGGTCCAGAAGTTGGTCGCGATCCAGTAGACGAGGACACCGGCCGGAAAGCCGATCACGAAGGGAATGAACAACAGCGGCAGGCCCAGTGTGATGAACCTCTGCTGTTTGCTTGCGGTGGTTCCGGTCATGATCAGCCCCGCGATCACAGAGGTTCCCGCGTAGAGAACGAGCAGGATGACCAGATCGATACCTACGGCTTTCTCCGTCAAATCCGGGATGAACAGGAAGCCCGGGTTGCCGGTGGCGTAGATCTCCTGCTGGAAGGTGTCGCTGCGCAGGAGGTAGAAGAGTGAGAGGAACACGGGAATCTGCAGGAAGAGAGGGAGGCATGAGGCGAATGGATTGACGTTGTTCTCCTGGTAGATCCGCATCATCTCGCGCTGTTGACGCTCGCGGTCGTCCTTGTACTTCTCCTGGATCTCCTTGATCTGAGGCTGAAGAGCCGCGAGCGCTCTCATCGAACGGATCTGCTTCACCGACAACGGGAGTATCAGCGCGCGTGTGAGAAAGGTCAGGCCGATGATCGAGAGTCCCCATGAGAGTCCGACCGTGTCGTGGAAGAAGAGCAAGACCGCATTGGCCACCTCTATGAGGGGTGAAAGGATGTCCGCGATGATGTCTGCGACAGGAATCATCTGACCGGGGCTCCCGCCGGATCGTGGTTACACGAGTGACCGCATCGTTCAGTCCTGAAGATGGCGCGGTCGGTGACATCGTCGATACCGCCGTTGCTCAACGGATTGCATCGGAGGAGCCGCCATGCGGCGAGGATCAACCCCTTCACCGCGCCGAGTTCGCTCACAGCCTCGACTGCGTAGCGCGAGCAGGTCGGCTCGTACTTGCAGCGTCGAGGAAAGGCGGGGGAAATCCAGCGTTGGTAGAAGCCGAGCAATAGGAGAAGCGTGCGTTTCACGCTAAACGGTTCCTTCCTTACTGGTGGGGGATGGGAGGAGTTCCTCGATCTGAGCTCGCAGAGCCTGCGAGCCCTCGGAACCAAGCAGGTTACCCAGATCGGGCCTGGCGACGACTACATAGTCCGAAGTGCTCGAAACGCGATCCTCGAGCGCCCAGAACTCCTCACGGATCACTCGTTTGACCCGATTGCGGCGCACAGCGTTGCCGACCTTCTTGCCCACGGATATACCCAACCGCGGTGGTCCTTCTGCCTCCGCACTGCGGGGGAATACGTGCAGCACCAGATAGCGGTTTCCCTTCGATTCACCGGAGCGGTAGACGCGGTCGAAATCCGCGCTACGGGAAAGCCGGCCACGACGAGACTGGTTCCTGCCCGTAGCCAAAGTCAGGCAGAGAGGCGGCGGCGACCCTTCTTGCGTCGCCGCTTGAGTATCGCCCTTCCACCACGGGAAGAACTTCGCACGCGGAAGCCGTGTGTCTTGGAGCGCTTGCGTTTCTTGGGTTGGTAGGTCCGCTTCATGGAATTCGATCACCGCCACTGGGTGCTGGTCGACAGGTAGGACGACACACCGATTGTGCGGATGCGCAGTATAGGCGCGTAATCGTCGGGGGCGGCGAGAGGGCAGGTGTTGAGATCAGCCGGGAAAGGTTTTTCCCGCTCAGTGCGGGCCAGCTGGGGTTTCGACCCTCGACCGGACGCTGCGCATGAATATGATTCCGCGCCCGCGTAAGTCATCGGATTACCCGCGAACGTCGAGCGAAACCGAGGAGGTCAGAGATTCGAAATCCATCCCGGACGGGACCGCAGATCGAGGAGGAGATCACATCTCTCGAGCCTCACGATGCATGGGCGATTCTGAAAGCGGATCTGCGGACGATGGCCGGTCGATCGACTTTCGACCTGTGGTTCTCGCAGCTCGAACCACTGCGGGTGAGCAACGATGTCCTGTACCTCACTGGTCCGAATCACGTAATCGCCTGGGTGGATCGTCGCTACGAAGACCTGCTCGCCAGGTCGCTCCGCCAATTCGAGGGTCGCTTGAGCGAGATACGGCTCGTTCAGCGAGAGGGGCCTGACACTCCGGCGGCAGGAGGAGCGGGGTTCGACGACCCGACAGTCTCTCGACAACGGAACAGGAAGACCTTCGAGAGATTCGTGATCGGCCCTGGCAACAGGATCGCGCATGGTGCTGCATTGGCTGTCGCGGAGGCACCCGGAGAGGCCTACAACCCGCTCTTCCTCCACGGGAATCCCGGTCTAGGCAAAAGTCATCTACTGGGCGCGATCGCGGACTACATCGACCGCAACAGTCCCGAGCTGAAGATCCATTCGACGACAGCCGAGAGCTTTACCGCGGAGTTCATCCAAGCGGTACAGACCCGTGGCATAGAGGAGTTCAAGAATCGGTACCGCCGGGTGGACGTCCTGCTGATAGACGATGTCCAGTTCCTCGAGGGAAAGGCGCGTACAGCCGACGAGTTCTTCCACACCTTCAACGCCCTCCATCTCGTAGGTTCACAGATAGTCCTCTCCGCGGACCGGATGCCGAGTGAGTTATCCACACTGGCCGATCGTTTGCGGGAAAGATTCGAGTGGGGCCTGGTGGTGGATATAGATCAACCCGACCTGGCGACCAGAAGAGCGTTCCTCCAGACATTCGCTGTCGCCGAGGAAATCGAAATCTCCGTGGAAACGACCGAGGTCCTCGCCGACTACTCGTTGGCGAGTATTCGCGCAGTCGAAGGTGCCCTGACCCGTGTCTTGGCCAGGGCTTCACTCGGAGGAGGTGAACTGACACCGGAGTTGGTGGGGGCAGTTCTCGGGTCGAGCGGAGTCGAGAAAGAGTTCGAAGAACAGCCCGCGGTCACGGTCGGGCGGATCAAATCGCTCGTGTCCGAACTATTTTCGGTATCGCTCGCTGACCTCGAATCCTCCAACAGGTCGGAGCGAGTCTCGAGCGCCCGGCAGGTCGCGATGACCCTCACCCGTGAGTTCACATCCATGTCCCTGCCGGCCATTGCCGGGGCCTTCGGCCGGAAGGATCACTCGACGGTAATCCACGGAATCAACCGAATCGAATCCAGAGTCGAAACGGACGAGGAATTCGCAACCCTGGTGCAAAGCTGCCGAGCAGGGCTCAGACCCAGATAGACCGTGACCGAACAGAGTGAAACAATCGACCCTCTCCACAATTCCGCACGTCATCCACATCCCTATTACAACTGAACATGAAAACTTGAATAGGGACTAGAAATGAAACTCAAAACCACCAAACACGAACTAGTCGATGCTCTCTCGGTCACCTCGAGGGCTACTTCGACCCGTAGTGCACTCCAGGCTCTTTCGGGGGTTCTGCTCGAAGCGAGCTCTGACGGAACGGTTGTGAGAGCGACCGACGCGGAGATCTCACTCGAGCTCTCTCTTGCCGCGGAAGTCGAATTGCCTGGTTCGATTCTGGTTCCCGGAAGACTGTTAGCGGATGTTTCCAAGACCCTCCCAGACGGCGACGTGACTCTCGCCACCAGGGAGCCAGAAGGAGATCTCGAGATAAAGGCCGGCTCATCGAGTTTTCATCTCCGTCTGTTGCAGGCCGATGATTTCCCCAAGTTCCCCGACTCTGCTGGAGATCCGGTGTCTCTCGATTCGAAAGCGGTCTCCGAGACCATCGGGAGGGTTGCCGGCGCTGCATCTACCGATGAGGGCAGACCAGTCCTCACTGGCGTCTTCATGACAGCCGAAGCAGATGCCCTCACGATGGTCGCGACGGACTCCTATCGCCTCGCCGTCAAGACCACCAAACTCACCACTCCGGTCTCAACCCCGATAGAAGCCAACGTCCCCGCTCGGGCGTTGCGGGAGCTCTCTCGCTTGATAGAGGCAGCTGGTGAGGACACGGAATTGCAGCTCTGGTTGGGAGAGAATCAGGCGGTATTCGGCAGCGGTGGTACTCGTTTGGCGTCGCGATTGATCGACGGCCAGTTCCCGAACTACAAGCAGCTGATCCCCGACAAGTTCGATCACGAGGTGAGCCTGGACCGGGACGAGCTGCTCGATGTGGTGAGGCGGGTATCGCAACTCGCGCAACGAAACGCCGCACTCAAACTCTCTTTCTCCGAAGGCGAGTTGACGATTTCGGCAGAGACGCAGGACCTCGGCGATGCTAAGGAGTCGATGCCGGTTTCCTTCCAGGGCGACCTCCTCGAGGTCGGTTTCAATCCCGATTTCGTGCGAGCAGGGCTCGAGAGCATCCAGGAAGACGAGATCGTCTTCAAGTTGATTTCACCACTGAGACCTGGTTTGCTCGAACCTGCAGCTGGGGAAGACTTCAGCTATCTGGTCATGCCGATCCGCCTCAACGACTGAGGGCCTTCGATGATCGCCTCGCTCGAGGCCCGGGGATACCGCAACCTGGCCGGGGAATTGTCGCTCTCGATCGATCCCCATTTGACTGTGTTCCATGGTCTCAATGGAGCGGGAAAGACCAATCTGCTCGATGCCCTCCACTTCGGTCTCACCGGTGCCTCGATGCGTTCGGGCGCGATCAAGAATGCGATTGGATTCGAGAGTGATAGCGCGAGGGTCGAGGTCGAGTTCTCGGATAAGACCGGCACGATGCACAAGACACTCGCGTCGCTGGACCGCTCCGGTCAACGACGGAATCTCGTCGACGGAGCCGCTCCAACCGCATCTGTTCCGCTGCCGAGGGTTGCCCTCTTCCACCCGGACCACCTTCAGACCATCAAAGGCCCGCCTGCTCACCGGCGTGCTCTGGCAGACCAGGTAGCCGGATCACTTTCGCCATCCCAGACTGACCTCCGAGCCCGGTACGGGAGGACGCTCGCCCAACGCAATGCGCAATTGAGGAGGGTCAGGGCAGGAGAGCTCCCAGTCACCGAACTCGAAGTCTGGGACAGTCGTCTGGCTTCGGAGGCAGCGCCTCTCGTGGCCTCTCGTCGCGATGCGATCGAGATCCTCGCTCCGCATTTTCGCGAGGCTGCCATCACTCTGGGTTTGACCGAGCCGGGAATCGCGTACAAGACACGCGTCGGAGGAGATGAAGAATCGATCCGGTTGCGTCTTGCCGAGCTTCGCACCGAGGACCCGGGACGTGCCTATGTCATGTACGGCCCCCACCTCGATGATCTTCATGTAGAGGCCGAGGGGAGACCCCTGAAGCAATTCGGGTCTCAGGGTCAACAGCGCGCAGCGGTGCTCGCCTTGCTGCTCGGAGAACGCTCTGCACTTGCGGGAGCGGGGAGGGAGTCTCCCATCCTGCTGTTGGATGACGTGATGAGCGAACTCGACCCGAGGCGTCGCGAGTTGCTGATCGGCGCCGCTGTCGCCGGTGGACAGGTAGTGGTGACCGCAACCGATCTTTCCCAGGTTCCTTCGGAAGGATTCGCACCTACCAGCACCTCATATCGGGTCGAGGCTGGCAGGATCGATGCCGGTGCCGATTCACCTCCATTGGCCGAGGCCGTCTGAGAGTTGGCTCCTCGCAAGCAGCCAGAGAGAATCGGCGCGTCCCTCGACCGTCTGACCGCCTCCCTCGCCCCCGCCACGCCCCTCGGGTCGATCCAGACCGCTTGGCGTAATGCGGTGGGTGACCGGATCGCCGATCGCTGTATTCCCGGGAAGGTTCACGAGGGAGTTCTCACCGTCGTCTGTGAGAGCTCGGTCTGGTCCCAGCAGCTCACGCTGATGCAGGCGGACCTGTTGGGCAGGCTGAGAGAGGAGATCGGTGACCCCACGCACGCTCCGACCGAACTCCGATTCGTCGTGACGGGCGATCAGGCGTGACTGAGTGGCCTATCAGCGCACATTTCATTCGTAATTTGCAGGGAATTCGACACTACTTGGCGAGGTTCCACCAGACGCGACTGGTAGAGTCGTCCTCAAGTTGATCTGTCGCTACCCGTGTATGCCCGTGCTCAGTGCGCCGGGCGCCCAGGCCGCGGCTTCCCACCATCCGATCGAGAGGGGCTGAGTGGCCAGTAAACCGCAGCGTGCAACGAAAGGCAAAGCCGCCTCGGCCAAGCCCAAGAAGGCCAAGGGTGAGTACGGCGCCTCCGACATCACGGTGCTCGAGGGTCTCGAGGCGGTCCGGAAGCGTCCCGGTATGTACATCGGATCGACCGGCCCTCGCGGTCTGCACCACCTCGTCTACGAGGTAGTCGACAACTCAGTCGACGAGGCCATCGCAGGTCACTGCAAGAAGGTCTCGGTCACGATCCATCCGGACAACAGCATCACGGTCGCCGACGACGGCAGAGGGATACCTGTCGACATGCATCCAAAGGAGAAGAAGGCTGCGGCTGAGGTCGTCCTGACCACCCTCCATGCGGGTGGGAAGTTCGGAGACGGCGGTGGATACAAGGTCTCGGGCGGTCTCCACGGAGTCGGCGTTTCGGTCGTCAACGCTCTTTCCGAGAAGCTCCACCTCGAAGTACGCCGGGACGGAGCGGTCTGGGAGCAGGATTATGAGCGCGGAACACCCAAGGCCAAGTTGAAGAAGGGGCGAGCGGTCAAGGGAACCGGCACCACCGTGACCTTCCATCCCGATCCGGAGGTGTTCGAGACGGTCGAGTACGACTACGACGTGTTGCTCGAGCGTCTTCGTGAGACCGCTTTCCTGACCAGGGGCCTCAGGGTCGAGTTGACCGACGAACGCGGCAGCGGCGAGACCGTCGAGTTCGAATACAAGGGGGGTATAGCCGACTTCGTCAAGCACCTGAACGAAACGAAGGACCCGATCCACCGAAAGATCGTCTACTTCGAGGGCGAGTCCGACGACGGACAGGTAGAGGTCGCGATGCAATGGAACTCCTCCTACACGGAATCGGCTTTCAGCTTCGCCAACAACATCAATACACACGAGGGTGGCACGCACCTGTCGGGATTCAAGTCAGCCCTGACCAGGACACTCAACAGTCTCGCCAGGTCGAATGGTCTGCTGAAGGAGAAGGATGCAAATCTCAGCGGTGAGGACATCAGGGAGGGACTGACGGCGGTCATCTCGGTCAAGTTGGCGGATCCCCAGTTCGAGGGCCAGACCAAGACCAAGCTCGGCAACCCCCCGATCGAGGGGCTCGTGAAGGAGGTCGTGAACAAGGGTCTCGCCGAGTTCCTCGAGGAGAACCCACCGGACGCGAGGAAGATCGTCACCAAAGCGGTGGAGGCTGCCCGGGCCAGAGATGCCGCTCGCAAGGCTCGTGATCTGACCCGGCGGAAGTCCGCTCTCGAGAACTCGACCCTTCCCGGCAAGCTGGCCGATTGCTCGGTCAAGGATCCCGCTGACGCGGAACTCTTCATCGTCGAGGGTGATTCGGCCGGCGGTTCGGCCAAACAGGGACGTGACCGCAACACCCAGGCGATCCTCCCCCTCCGCGGAAAGATCATCAACGTCGAGAAGAGTCGCATCGACAAGGTGCTCTCCAACAACGAGATCCAGGCCCTGGTCACGGCGATCGGCACCGGCGTCCAGGACGACTTCTCAATCGAGGATGCCAGGTACCACAAGGTGATCCTGATGACCGACGCAGATGTCGACGGTGCGCACATCAGGACGCTCGTGCTGACTTTCCTCTACCGGCAGATGCCCCAGCTGATCGATGAGGGCTTCGTGTACATCGCCAAGCCCCCGCTCTACAAGGTCAAGCAGGGTTCGAAGGAGGTCTACATCGAGCGCGAGTCGGAGCTCGAGGACCTGCTCTTGGCAGACAAGCTCGATCAGATCCAGATCATGGACGCAGGCGGCAAGCAGAAGAAACTGGGAGTCAAGCGCTGGCAGGAGTTCAATCGCCAGATCAAGGCATATGACGGCTGGGCCGCTGCTTTGAGGGGCGATTTCGGTGCAGACGTGATCGATTTCCTTGCGGCTTCGCAGGTTCTCAACGCCGGAGCCAAGACGATGCCCGCCGCCCTGAAGGTGCTGAAAGCGAAGCCGGCCAAGGATCAACCGTTCACCACCAAGGTGGTCAAGTCGACGGCGAGCGAGATCGTGGCGACCGGAACAGAGGAGCGGAGTGGCTTGACCAGAGAGCACACGCTCACCAAGGGTTTGTTCGAGGCACCTGCCTTCAAGGAGTTGGTCGCTGCCCAGACCGCGCTCGTCAGCCAGATCGGCTCGGCTCCGTTCGTGGCCGCGCTGGAGGATGAGGAGATCGAGTCCGGAACATTCGAGGAACTCCGGCGTGCGGTGATCGAACTCGGCCGCAAGGGTGTCCAGTTGCAGCGGTTCAAGGGCCTCGGCGAGATGAACGCGGAGCAACTGCGGGAAACCACTATGGACCCAGCTACCAGGACCCTGCAGCGTGTGCGTATGGACGATGCCGCTGTTGCCGACCGTACCTTCTCGGAGTTGATGGGCGACAACGTCGAACCACGCCGGCTCTTCATCGAAAGACACGCTCGCGACGTCGGGTTCCTCGATGTCTAGATCCGCTGGCGGAGGGAGGTAGCTGATGGCCGACGAATCGAAGGACGTCAACTCCGAAGCGATAGTGGATCGCATCGAGGAGCGCGATCTCGATCAGGAGATGCGCTCTTCGTATCTCGATTACGCCATGAGCGTGATCGTCGGACGCGCCCTTCCCGACGTCAAGGATGGGCTCAAGCCGGTCCACCGGCGGGTGCTCTACGCGATGCACGATCTTGGTTTGCAGCCCAATCGCGCCTACCGCAAGTGCGCCTTCATCGTCGGAGAGGTCATGGGCAAGTACCACCCTCATGGCGATTCGGCCATCTACGAGACCCTGGTCCGGATGGCTCAGGACTTCTCGCTTCGCTACCCACTAGTGGATGGTCAGGGCAACTTCGGTTCGATCGACGACGATCCCGCTGCAGCGATGCGCTACACGGAGGCTCGTCTGGACTCGCTCGCCACCGAGATGCTGCGCGACATCGATGCGGACACGGTCGACTTCGGACCGAACTACGACGAGTCGACACGCGAGCCGCTGCTCCTTCCTGCCCGTTTCCCGAATCTCCTGGTCAACGGTGCCGCAGGCATCGCGGTTGGGATGGCGACCAACATCCCGCCACACAACCTCCGCGAGGTCGCAGCCGCGGTCGAGGCCTATATCGACGATCCTTCGATCGATCTCAAGGGGCTGATGAAGCACGTCAAGGGTCCGGACTTCCCGGGCGGCGGGACGATCCTCGGCGCCGGAGGTATCCGCGATGCCTATGCGAGCGGCAAGGGCAGCCTCAAGCTGAGGGCAACCGCGCACATCGAGGAGATGAAGAAGGGTCGCGAAGCGATCGTGGTGACCGAACTGCCATTCCAGGTCAAGAAGGGCGGCGACGGCGGCCTGATCACCAAGATCGCCGATCTGGTCAGGGAGAAGAAGTTGACGGGGATCGCCGACCTCCGCGACGAGTCGGATCGAAACGGGATGCGACTCGTGATCGAGCTGAAGAAGGGCGGCGGACCTTCGACGGTCGTCTTGAACCAGCTCTACAAGCGGACCTCGATGCAGATCTCCTTCGGGATCAACATGGTCGCACTCGTCGACGGCGTCCCCAAGACCCTGGGCCTGAGGGAACTGATCGAGCACTATGTTGGCCATCAGAAGGAGGTCATCACCCGCCGCAGTCAGTTCGAACTCGCCCGAGCCGAAGCCCGCGCTCACATCCTCGACGGACTCCTGATCGCCCTTTCGAAGCTCGACGAGGTGATCAAACTGATCCGCGCCTCGAAGGATCCCGAAACCGCCCGCGAGGGATTGATGTCCAAGTTCGGCCTGAGTCAACCTCAGGCTCAGGCAATCCTCGACATGCGACTGCAGCGCCTGACCGCTCTGGAGTCCGACAAGATCAAGGAAGAACACGATGAGTTGACCAAGCGGATCAAGGAACTCCGTGCGCTTCTCGCCGAAGAGAAGAAGGTGCTCGCTCTGGTCAAGTCGGAGCTCGCCGAAGTCGTCGAGAGGTTCGGTGACGATCGCCGTACGAGGATCGGCAAGGCCGAGGCCGATATGGAGATCGAGGATCTGATCGCCGACGAACAGATGGTCGTTTCCCTCACCTCATCCGGCTACATCAAGCGAATCCCGCTCGCGAGCTACCGCAAGCAGCACAGAGGCGGTCGGGGTGTGCGCGGGATGGACACCAAAGAGGGTGACTACATCGAGCACCTCCGTATCTGCTCGACTCATGACTTCCTCCTCTTCTTCACCAACCGAGGGAAGGTCTATCGCCTTCGGGCTCACGAACTGCCTGAAGGCTCCCGTCAGGCCAAGGGCCGCGCGCTGGTCAATCTGATCCCGCTCAAGGACAAGGAGAAGGTGATGGCGATGATCCCGACTCGCGATTTCTCCGAGGGCAAGTATCTGGTTTTCGCCACGGCTGACGGCATGATCAAGAAGACGGAGTTCATCGACTACAACACGCCGATCCGAGCCGACGGGATCATCGCGATAAAGATCAAGAAGAACGATGCGCTGGTCGATGTCCGTTTGACCAACGGCACCGACGACATCATGTTGATCTCCAAGTCAGGTCACGCGGTCAGGTTCAAGGAGAAGTTGGTCAGAGGGATGAGCCGAGACACGTCAGGTGTCAAGGGGATGAACGTCAGCGAGAAGACGAATGCCGTCATCGCCATGGAGGTCGTCCAGCCGAAGTCGCAATTGCTGGTGGTCACCGAGAACGGCTACGGGAAGAGAACCTCGATCGAGGATTACCCGATCAAGGGTCGAGGTACCAAGGGGGTCCTGACCGCGAAGTTGACCGCGAAGAAGGGTGGTCTCGCGGGCGCCCTGGTAGTCGACGAGAATCAGGAGCTCCTCTTCATCTCGCAGAAGGGGATGGTCCAGCGGACCTCCGCCGGGGAGATCTCCCAGACGGGGCGCGCTACCCAGGGAGTCAAGGTGATGAACCTCAAATCTGGCGACAAGGTCAGCGCTACGGCACTGGTCGCCGAACCCGACGAGCAGGAACTCGAGAGAGCGGCAGTAGGCTCTGATGCTCCGTCGAAGGATTCCACTGCAAAGAAGGCACCCGCCAAGAAGTCAGCGGCCAGCAAGACGACCGCGAAGAAATCCACCCCGGCGAAGTCACGAGCCAAGAAGGCCCCACCGAAGAAGAAGTAAGCGAGGGGAAGTCAGGCGGCTTCGGGCAGGTATTGCTCCCAGGTTCTCGGTACCCGGGGGCTGGCAATTCGGATGAAGATGGTCGGCGCGGGCGCACGTGGTGTCTTCTTCGGCAGCATCCCGGCCTCTCGAGGCAGGCGATCGCCCTTCTGGCGGTTACACGGAGCGCAGGAAGCGACGATGTTCTCCCACTCCGAGCCCCCTCCTTTGCTCTTGGGTATCACGTGGTCGACAGTCAGCTTCAGTCGGGTGTCTCCGCAGTATTGACAGGTCCAGTCGTCCCGTGCCAGTACAGCCCTTCTGGTGATCCTTCTGCGGTGGACGTCTCGCGGTACTCGCACGTATGAGACGAGTCGAATCACATCTGGCCGCGACAGCTCCATGGTCTCGGAGCGCAACAGACCCTTGCCTATCTCCAGGACCTCCGCCTTGCCCTTCAAGAGCAGAACCAAGGCTCTCCGTACCGTGCAGACGTTCAAGGGTTCGTAGGTCGCGTTGAGCACGAGTACGCGCCCTTTGGCAACCGATGTCTCGCGGGAGGGGGCTTCTCGGCCTCTGTCTGCGAGGGTAACTGGAGCCGACATGACTCGAGCAATGATAGGGGAGGCCTGAGCGACCTCTGCCAGGATCAGATGATCGGATAGCTTCCGAGGACCTTCACCGACTCGGCCATTCCCCCTAGCTCGGCTACCGCTTCGGCGATCGCTTCCGTCTGGGTCGACCCCTCCAAGTCGAGGAAGAACATGTATCTGCCGAGGTCGCCCCGAATCGGCTGGGACTGGATCCTCGTCAGGTTGACACCTCTCGAGCTGAATACGGTCAAGGCGTCCGCCAGCGCTCCCGGGTGATCCTCTCCCAGCTCGGAGAAGACGAGCGAGGTACCCCATCTGTCTGCTTCGGCACGCTCGCTATCGCCAACGCGGGAGATCAGTCCGAACCTGGTCACGTTCACACTCTCGTCTTCGACTCGATCCTCGAGCACCTCACAGTCGTAGATCCGCGCAGCCGAGCGCGAGCCGAGCGCCGCCCATGGAGGGCCGTGCTCGGCTACCAGCCGCACCGCCTCTGCGGTACTCGCGGCAGCTCTGACCTCCGCCTGAGCGAGTCTCTTCCTCAGGAAAGCGGCGCATTGCCCGGTGGCTTGAGGGTGGCTCAGGACAACCGATATCTCCTCCAGAGGCACCTTGGAGTCCGCGACGAGGCAGTGCGTGATGGCCATTTCGTATGTACCGACTATCTCGAGGCCTTCCGTCCCCACAGCCAGAGCGTCGAGCGTCGCGGTCACCGAGCCTTCCAGTGAGTTCTCGAAAGGAACTACTGCACGGTCGGCCTCATCCTGTTGGACCGCTGCCAAGGCATCGAAGATCGATGACCGTGGCATCGGCTCGTAGTCTGCGACCCCGAGTCGTTCCATGATCTGATCGACCGCTTCCTCGCTGTAGGTACCTCTTGGCCCGAGATAGGCGACTGTAGGACCGTTGGTCAATTGAAGACGACCTGGTAGTCACCACTGTTGTTGTCGGTGACGGACTCTCCCGGGACCGGTGAGACCAGAACGTTCATGGTGGTCTCGAGCCCGGTCTCAGGTGCCTGGGTCAACTCGATGGTCACCGTTGCTGTGGCTCCCGCTGCGATTGTGTCGATGGTCCCACTGCTGGCGACACCATCGATCGTCACGGTCACCTCCACGCCCGACTCCTCGGACTCGCCCTGGTTCTGTACCTGGACATCGATCGTCCCGGTGGAGGCAGCAAGCTCGTTCGTCGTGTCAGTGCTCAGCGAAACTCCGCTGGCGGAGACCGAGAGCAGTCCGATCCCGTGTGCTCCTGTGGTGGTGGCGGTCCCGCTGACCAGCCCGAGGGCCGAGATGACCTTCGCCTCGCTCAGCCACTCGAGTCCGGTTGGCGGAGGCGGCATGAACCTAGCCTCCGACACCTGGACACCCTCGATGCTCTCTTCTTCCAGCACGCGTTTGGTCTCCGGTACCGCTCCCTGGAGGTAGCCGACATCGCTGGCATAGAGTGTGCTCATCTGATCGGTGATCACCGAGATCGCCTCTGCTCGCTCGGCGTCTCCGAGTGCAGCGGTGATCTGATCGGCGATCCGGGTCAGTGCATCCCGTCGCAGCCTCAACGACACGAGGGTCGCCTGATTCGCCTCGATCAACTGCCCGGGAGGACTCAGTTCTTCCGCCCGGGTCAGCAACGATTCCGATGCGCCGCGCAGCAACTGGACCTGTTGCTGGTACTGGAGGTCGGAGGTCTCACCGGGACTCTCCAATTGGTCGAAGAACTGTTTCCCTCGCGAACCCGATTCGTTCATGATCGTGGAGACCGCAGTGACATAGGTCGAGATCCCACGGTCACTCCGCGCTTGCAGGCAGCCCCTGAGCGCGAATATGCCGAGCACGAGTATGGCCACGAGCACGCCTACGGCCATCAACCGGCGATTTCGGTAGGCGTCGGTGGGCGGCCGTGATCCTGACCGTTTCCGGGGAGGTCTGCGCGAGTCGGGCGTGCGAGGGGCGCGCTCAGGCGGCGACGGTTTTCGCTCTGGCATCGAGTCCAAGAGACCACAGTATGCCGTCTGTGCCCGACAAGCCTGAGAGGGTCCCGAGCTTCGCGCAGGAACACGCCTGCAGGCGTGGAAGAGGAAAGACGGAATGGTGGGCGACCTGATACTCGAACGCTTCCTCATCGAGGAGCGCCTGGGCGGCGGCGGCTTCGGCACGGTCTACCGTGCCTGGGATGAGCGCCTGCGACGCTCCGTGGCGGTCAAGGTGGTCGAGAGTCCCGGTGAGGCCGATCGGGTTGCCCGTGAGGCCCAGGCGGCCGCGCGTCTCGCCCATCGCAACATCGCGATGCTCTACGAGCTCGCAAGCGATGGTGAGTATGCATACCTCGTCGGCGAGTTGATCGAAGGTGACACCGTCAGGACGCTTGCCCGTGGAGGAGAACTCTCCGACCGCGCGGTCGCGGAAATCGGAGCCGCATCGGCAGCAGGTCTGGTCCACGCCCATCGGGCTGGTGTGGTGCACCGAGACATCAAGCCCGAGAACATCCTCGTTTCGGAGCGGGGTGAGACGAAGCTCGTCGATTTCGGGATCGCACGAATCGCCGGGCAGGAGACCCTCACTGCCTCTGGTGCAGTGCTCGGCACTCTGGCCTACATGGCCCCTGAGCAGGCGGACGGTCTCCGACCCGGACCCGCAGCCGATGTCTACTCGCTGGCGTTGACTTTGTATGAACTGTGGGCTGGCGAACATCCGCTGACCGGCGAGGGGCCTGCTGCCACCGCCCGGGCGATAGGCGAGCCGATCCTCTCACTCGGAGAGGTCCGACCGGATCTTCCATCGGACTTGATCGACGGGATCGATTCGGCCCTCGATCCCGATCCGGAGGAACGACCACTGGCATCCGACCTCGAACGCCTCCTGGAGAGTGTCGCGGCGTCGCTGTCAGGGGCGCCGCTGCCGGCACCTCGTGAACTCGACGGCTCCCGAGCCGAGCGGACGGTCAAGGCGTTCAGCGTGACCGGACTGGATGGCTTCGCCTCGGCCCGGATCCTCGGTGCGGCCCTGGTCGCGCTCCTCCCACTCGGCTTGCCGATCATCCTCGGCGGTCATCTCCCCGCGATGCTGGCGCTCGCCGCGCTCTCTTTCCTGCTCGCTCTGGCACGTCCGAGAGCCGCCTTTGCGGTAGCGGTGTGCGGCTCGGCATTCTGGCTCGTGCTCTCGCAAGGAGCACCCGGGGCTGCGCTTTGTCTGGTGATCTTCAGCCTGCCGCTCGTCTTTGCACCCTACGAGCCCGGTCCTGGGCTGTCGCTCCCAGTCCTCGCTCCCACCCTGGGCGCGATCGGGCTCGCCGGTGCATTCCCCGCGCTGGCTGCCCTACCGAGGAGAGCAGTGGAACGCGCCATGGTCGCTGCTGTCGGTTACCTCTGGCTGGTTGCCATCGAGGCTGTTGCCCGCCGCGATCTCCTGCTCTCTGGTACTCCACCCGCGTCAGCAGGCTGGGAGGACTCTCTGAGTTCGGGACTCTCAGAGGTCCTGATCCCCGCCCTCGCCCCGATGTGCCTGCTTGGAGCAGTGGTCTGGGCGCTCGCGGCCGTATCGCTGCCCCTGATCGTCCGTGGCCGGTTCCTCGTCCTCGATTTGCTCGGTTTCATCGTCTGGATCGCTGCTTTGATCACGGCGGAGAGGCTCCTCGGTCAGGGCGCCGCCTCCCCGTTCGACCTGTCCGTCACCATTGCCGGAGGTGTCGCAGCCGCCATCTACCTGACCCGCCGAGCAGGACAGGATTCAGGCGTGAGCAGGCACAGCGGAGTCGCGCGTACTTCACCTGCCGCCGAGGGCACCGCCTAGGATTGAAACCGATACCTGTCTTGCCTCATCCCAACCGAAAGGAAGCAGGAGAGATCCAATCATGAGCGTTCTGCGGAATCTCGAGGCACGCATCGAGGGCCTGGTCGAGGGTGTCTTCTCTCGTGCATTCTCATCGAGCGTCCAACCGGTGGAGATCGCCCGGAAGCTCTCGAAGGAAATGGACGCACACCGCACGGCTTCGGTCTCGACGGTCTACGTCCCCAACGAGTTCACGGTGTGGCTTTCGACCGAAGACCACGATCGACTGAAGGGCTACGAGTCCTCGCTATCCCAGGAGCTCGCCGCCCATCTTCTCGAACACGCACGGCGACACGACTATGACTTGCTCACCCGCCCGGTGGTTGATCTCGACGTCGACGACCGACTGAGACTCGGTGAGTTCGGCATCCAGACCCGTCTGGTGCGCCCTCCACGGAGGGAGGGATCCAAGCCCACGCAAGGAGAGACCGGACACACGATGATCTACTCGGCTTCCGAGGTCGAGAAGGCCAAGAAGCGCACCACTCGTGATGAACTCACAGGTACGAAGGCCGTCGTGACCCTCGACGATCGCCGTTTCGTGCTCGCGGGGCCATCGGCGGTGATCGGCCGATCCAAGGAGGCTGACTGCGTCATCGATGACCCGAACATCTCGCGCCAGCACGCCGAACTCACTCGCGATGACGATGGAGACTGGTCGATCGCCGATCTCGGTTCGACCAACGGGATCAAACTGAACGGCCGCAGGGTCCCCTCGGCACGCCTCACCCCCGGCGACGAGGTCATGCTCGGCACGCTGGTCTTCACCTTCGACATCGAGCAGTGAGGCAGACGATCCGAGATCACGGGCAGACCACACAGTGAGTGACATCGAACCGATAGCGGTGGTCCTCAAGTTCGGCTTCCTGGCGGTGCTCTATCTGTTCCTGTTCTGGGTCACTCGCACGGCCCTGAGGGAGTTACGTGGCACTGCCAGCCCCGGTCTGGACACTGGCTACCATGAGGTAGTCGGCTCGAAGTCCTCCTCACCCGATGCCTGGTTGGTCGTGGTCAAAGCCAAAGGGCTCAAGAGGGGAGAGCGTTACGACCTCTTCGGAGGTCTCTCGATCGGTCGCTCCGACGAGGCCGAGATAAGGATCTCCGACAAGTTTTCATCGGGCCTCCACGCGCGTCTCTATAGCCGGGCCGGGTCATGGATCGTCCAGGATCTCGATTCGACCAACGGGACCATGCTCAACGGAGACGAGTTGCAGGGCGAATCGGAGGTTCTCGACGGCGACGTGATCGAGATCGGCGACACCAAGTTCAGGATCGAGCTCGGCTGAGATGCTGCGGGTCGGCGAGAGCGCCTACAAGACCGATACCGGTAGGCAGAGACGAGCGAACGAGGATTCCTACTTCGCCCGTGCTCCGGTGTTCGCGGTAGCCGACGGAATGGGTGGAGCCCAAGCCGGTGAGGTCGCCTCCCGGGTCGCTGCCAGTTCGTTCGAGTCCGGGTTTCCGACCGGCGATCCACCCGAGAAGGATCTGGAGAAGCTGTTCGGTCAGGCCAACGACGAGATCCACCTGCTCGCTGGCGAAGATGCGACGAAAGCCGGGATGGGTACCACGCTCACCGCCGCATTGGTCGGTGGGACCCAGGTCTCCTTCGGCCACGTGGGGGATAGTCGCGCCTATCTGCTTCGCGACGGCACACTACGGCAGCTCACGAGCGACCATTCACTGGTCGAAGAGCTCCGACGTCAGGGCCGGATCAGCGAAGAGGAGGCAGCCGAGCATCCGCAGCGTTCCGTCATAACACGGGCGCTGGGCCCTGAACCGAGTGTGAAGGTGGATACGTTCACCGAGCAGGCTCACGACGGAGATGTCTTCCTGCTCTGCAGTGACGGTCTGACCACCATGTTGGCGGAGTCGAAGATCTCCGAGATCCTGATCGAGTCGAAGACGCTGCGTTCGGCAGTGTCTCGCTTGGTCGATGCTGCCAACAAGGCTGGCGGGAAGGACAACATCACAGCAGTTGCATTCCGGCTCGAGGATGCAGGCGAAGACGTCGAGGAGGGTGTGACCCTGATCGCCCGGACGGCCGGACAGGCTGGGCTAACCGCCGACAAGGTCCGGGAAGCAGCTGATCGGATTAAGGGAGATTCGCCGATGCCTGCCCCCAGATCGCGTCGATACGCGGTGCGCGCAGCGGTCATAGCCCTGTGTCTCGGCCTCCTGATCCTGCTCGGCTTCCTGCTCGGCAGGCAGGTCTATTTCGTAGGCACCGATGACCAGGGCCGGGTCGCGCTATTCCGGGGCGTTCCCTACGAGCTGCCACTCGGGCTGGACCTCTACTCGGAGCAGTACTCGATTGGGGTCCAGGCAAGCTCACTGGCTCCTGCACGTCGTCTGGTGATCATCGACCATCGGCTCCGCTCGAAGGAGGACGCGACCGATCTGATCAACGACATCGATGCCAACGAGGGCACCACACCTCCACCGGCTGATCGAGGAAAACCCAGCAAAGATGCGAAGGAGGGGTCGGGTAAGGAGACCCGGGGCGGGCAGTCCAAGTGAGCGCCCGCAGCCGAGAGTTGTTCGGGCTGGTACCCGTGGCGATACTCGTCACTGCCGGGTTCACAGCTGTCTTCATCGTCGAGTCCGCACAGCTTGGTGGAACGAGCCTCTTCTACGGCGCTTACTTCCTCGCACTCTGCGTCGCCGCACACTTGATAATCCGCTGGCGCCTCCCGGATGCGGATCCCTTCCTCTTTCCGCTGGTGGCACTGCTGGCGGCTTTCGGACTGGTGATGATCTATCGGATGAACGCCGATCTCGCCCGGGATCAGGCCAACTGGTTCGTCCTGGGATTGATCGCGTTTTCGGCAACCATCATCTTCCTGCGCGACTACCACGTGCTCGAGCGATACAGGTATGTGATCGCTTCTGCCGGGATAGCCCTCCTGCTCTTGCCCCGGGTTCCGGGCATCGGCGCGATCACCAATGACGCTTATCTCTCGATCCAACTGGGGCCGATCACGTTCCAGCCGACCGAGATCGCGAAACTCTGCATCGTCATATTCCTTGCGAGCTACCTGAGGGAGAAACGTGAGGTGCTCGTGGTGGGTGCGAGGCGGATCATGGGCGTGACCCTGCCTCCTCTCAAACACCTCGGTCCCCTGTTGGTGGTCTGGGGTATCGCCATGCTGATGCTCATCTTCATCCGCGACCTCGGGAGTTCGCTGATGTTCTTCGGCGTCTTCCTGGCCTTGATCTACGTGGCCACCGCGCGGATCTCGTTCGTGATCATCGGCCTCGGCCTGTTCCTCCTGGGCGCCTGGTTCTTCGCCAGCACTGTCGGACACGTTGGAGAGAGGTTCGACATCTGGCTGAATCCCTTCGCCGATGCGAGTGGAGCTGGCTACCAGATCTCTCAATCCCTCTTCGCTCAGGCAGATGGAGGGCTCTTCGGCCAGGGCCTCGGTTCGTCGTTACTCGAGCTACCGCAGGTCTCGGCGGACTGCGCCGAGCAGTTCCCCTCCTGCGGCGCGATTCTGCCGGCGCCACACACTGACTTCGTCTACTCGGTGATCGTCAACGAGCTCGGTCTGTTCGGAGGCGCAGCGGTGATCCTCATCTACCTGATGATCGCCGCCCGCGGTTTCAAGACCGCCCTGTTGGCGAATGACGGGTTCTCGAAGCTGCTCGCCACCGGCTTGACCGCGGTCTTCGCTCTTCAGGCCTTCGTGATCATCGGTGGGGTCACCAGGGTGATCCCCTTGACCGGGGTAACCCTTCCTCTGATCAGTTACGGCGGATCGTCGATCATCGCCAACATGATCCTGTTCGCGTTGCTACTGATGATCTCCGACGATGCACGACGGCATGCGCGGACGCAGCAGGGCGGTGATCTCGTATGAACGGGCAGATCGTGAAGCTCTTCGCTTTCATCCTCGCGTTGTTCGTCCTCCTGCTCGGGTTCACCTCCTACTGGTCGGTGTTCGACGCTCCGGGACTGAAGGCCAATTCCGAGAACCGCCGCGCGCTCCTGCTCGAGCAGCGAATCCACCGCGGTGACATCCGCTCGATCGACGGTCAGGTGATCGCCAGATCCTTACCTTCGGGTAGCGGCAAGGACCGAATATGGATTCGGGAGTATCCCTACGGAGGTTTGTTCGGTAACCCGATCGGCTACAGCTACACCGAACGCGGTCGGGTCGGAACAGAACTCGCGCACAATGACGAGCTGATCGGTAACAAGTCGGAGTTCCTCTCGATCCTCGATGAACTCTCCGGTCACAAGCAGGAGGGGTCGACTGTCGTCTCTTCCCTCGACGCAGGTGTGCAGCAGACCGCTCTCGATGGCCTGGCGGGTCAGGCGGGTGCCGTGGTTGCGATGGTTCCGAAGACCGGGGAGATTCGAGCGATGGTCAGCACTCCTGACTACGACCCGAATCTGATTCCCGATGACTACTCTCAGCTCAATTCGGATCCGGCTGCGCCGCTCTTCAACCGGGCGACCCAGTCCGGCTATCCGCCCGGTTCCACGATGAAGGTCGTTACCGCCACAGCGGCGCTCGATAGCGGAGAGTTCGATCCGGACTCGACCTTGGACGGCAGCAGCCCGCAGACGATCGACGGCGTTCCACTCTCGAACGCTCAGGGGGAATCCTTCGGTCAGATCGACTTTGCGACCGCGCTGACCTATTCGGTCAATACCGCCCTGGCACGTGTCGGGGAGAGAGTCGGCGCGGAGACACTTCTCGACTACATGGACCGCTACGGCTTCAACCAAAAGCCCGAAATCGACTACCCGAGCTTCCAGTTGGCCACCTCCGGCGTCTACGACGGCAGTTCACTCCTGACCGCTGCCGATGCAATCGATGTCGGCCGAGTGGCGATCGGCCAGGAGCGTCTGCTGGTGACTCCGCTGCAGATGGCGGAGGTGGCGGCCACGGTCGCGAATCGCGGAGAGCGGATGTGCCCCAGACTGTGGTCCAAGGTGATCGATGTAGACCAGAGAGTCGACGAGCTCGACCCCGAAACCTGCGCCAAGGTGATGGATCGGCGTACTGCGAGGCAGTTGACCGAGATCATGAAGGACGTGGTCTCTGAGGGAACCGGAACCGCCGCAGCGCTCTATGGGATCGATGTCGCAGGCAAGACGGGAACCGCCGAGGTCTCAGGAAGGCCCGGCTGTGACGCACCGAATCAAGCTTGGTTCATCGGGTTCGCTCCTGCGGATCGACCCGAGATCGCAGTCGCAGTGACGGTCGAGTGCACGAGCGGTTACGGCGGCGACGTCGCCGCACCGATCGCTGCCCAGGTGATGCAGGAGGCTCTCGATGGCTAGCGCGCGGAAGGGCACCGTCGTCGATGAGCGTTACAAGCTGATCAGGAAGGTCGGCACAGGCGGTATGGCCGATGTCTGGTTGGCCAACGACACGGAACTCGATCGGGAGGTGGCGATCAAGATCCTCCACGACCGGTTCGCACAGGACTCGGAGTTCGTAGAGCGATTCCAGCGGGAGGCCCGGTCGGCCGCGGGGCTGCAACACCCCAACGTGGTCGGGGTGTTCGATCGCGGAGAGTTTCGCGATACCTACTTCCTCGCCATGGAGTACGTGGATGGTCCTTCGCTGAAGGATCTGGTGAAAGGAGGGATGAGCGTCCCCGACGCCGTTTCCTTCGTCGAGCAGATACTCGCCGCCGCGAAATTCGCCCATCGGAAAGGCATCGTCCACAGGGATCTCAAGCCGCAGAACGTGCTGATCGACGAGGAGGGGCGAGCGAAGGTCGCCGACTTCGGCATCGCTGGTGGTGAGGCTTCCGACATCACCCAGGCCGGGACCGTGATGGGTACAGCCGAGTACCTCTCTCCTGAGCAGGCCGAAGGTCGGGAGACGACTCCTCGTTCGGACATCTACTCGATCGGGGTGATCCTGTACGAGGCCCTGACCGGCAGCGTCCCGTTCAAGGGTGATTCGGCTGTCTCTGTCGCCTTGAAGCAGGTGACGGAAACGCCCAAGCGACCGAGCGCGATCAACCCGAAGGTTCCTCCTGCGCTCGACGCGGTCGTGATGCGAGCGCTTTCGAAGGATCCCGGAGATCGATTCAAGGATGCAGACGCCTTCAAGATCGCTCTCGACGCAGCGATGAAGAACCCCGACAAGCCGCGGCGACAGGACGCCGCCGCGTTGGTAGCAGCCGAGACAGGCGACACACAGATCCGTGACGCCGGAGAGACCACCGAGAGCGAAGAGGAAGAGGCGTCCCGAAAGCGTCGGAGGAATCTGATCATTGCTGGTGTGATCGTCGCGGCGGTCGCGGGATTGGTTGCATTCCTCCTCACCCGGCCGGGATCGGTCACGGTACCGAACGTCACCGGCCTCACCTCCGAGGTCGCCGTGGTTCGCCTTGAAGAAGAAGGCCTCGACGCCGAAATCGACCCGGTCCCGAATCTGGCCACCAGGAACACGGTGCTCGAACAGGACCCCTTGCCCGACTCGGTGGTGGATGAGGGAAGCACCGTCACCCTGAGCGTGAGCACCGGCCCCGCTCTGGTCGAGATCCCCGATGTCTCGGGCCTCAGCCCCAAGGAGGCGCGTAGGCGCCTCGAGGACCAAGGTCTGGTGGTCAGCTTGATCAACAAGCCTTCAGACTCCGTTCCGAAGGGACTGGTCACCAGGACCGATCCAGCCGCCGGAACGGAGATCTCGGTTGGGTCGACGGTCAAGCTCGTGGTCTCCTCCGGCACCGCCAAGTCCACGATCCCCGATCTCGTGGGATCCCAGCTCGATGCAGCCCTTGCCGAACTGGAGTCCGCAGGGTTGACGGCGAACGTGGTGCAACAGGATGCCTCCGCGCCGGCTGGGGAGGTGGTGGATCAGGCGCCTTCGGCTGGTACGAAGGTGAAGAAGGGGAGTCAGGTGACGATCTTCGTCTCCTCCGGAGCTGTGGTCCTGCCCGATGTGATCGGCGAGGACCGGTCGACCGCAGTCAAGCGGCTGAAGAAGCTGGGTCTGATCGTGGTCGTGAGGATCGACTCGACCTCGCCCCCGGAGGATTTCGGGCTGGTGGTCGACCAGTATCCATCGGCTGATTCCCGCGTCCAGCGCGGGGACACGGTGACTCTGACCGTGGGTGGAGGCTCGTGAGGGTCGCCGTACTGAGTGGTGGGATCTCGCCCGAGCACGACGTTTCTCTGAGCTCGGGCAGATCCGTGAGCGAGGCGCTGAGCGCTGCAGGACACGAGGTGGTCGACGTGTTGATCACGCGCGAGGGCGGATGGATGAGCGATGGCCGAGTGGTCGAGTTCCGCCCCACCGGAGGGTTGCTCGATTGCGAGGTTGCGTTCCCCGTCCTGCATGGTCCCGGGGGCGAGGACGGGAGTGTCCAGGCGGTATTCGAAGTCCTCGACATCGCCTACGTGGGATCCGGTGTCGAAGCCTCGGCCATCTGTATGGACAAGCTGGCGCTCAAGTCGGTGGCAGCAGCAGCGGGTATTCCGCAGGTTCCCTACCGGGAGGCAACGGTCGATGACCCGAGCCCGGAGGGCGTCGAGACATTCGAACTCCCGCTGTGGGTCAAGCCGGCTCATGGCGGTTCGAGTCTGGGGATCTCGAGGGTCGAGGAGGTCGACGACCTGCCAGCAGCTGTGGAACTTGCCGCTTCTATGGACTCACGCGTGATCATCGAGGGCAACTCACCGGGCAAAGAGGTGGAATGCTCGGTTCTCGGCAACCGGGAGTTGATCACCTCACGCCCCGGCGAACTGCGGGTGAACGCCGATTGGTACGACTACGAGGCCAAGTATCGGGAGGGCGGCATGGATCTGGTCGTTCCGGCTGATCTACCGGATCCAGTCATGTCGAAGGTGGAGAAGCTCGCCGTCGAGATCTTCCGTATGGCCGACTGCAGAGGTATGGCCCGCTGCGACTTCTTCGTCGAGGGCGATCTGGTCTTGCTGAACGAGGTCAACACCATCCCCGGATTCACCCCGACCAGCGTCTACGCAACTCTGTTCGAGCAGGCTGGGCTTTCCTACTCCGACCTCTGTAATCGTCTGCTGGAGCTCGCCGTAGAGGAGAAGCGGGCCCGGGACGAGCGACGCTCCTAGCCGAGCAGGTCCAGGTCACTCACCTCGACCCGGTACCCGTCGCCCTCGTCCGACGCGGGCAGGCGCGTGAACCAGATCAGGTAGTAAGAGCTCGGTTCGGTGCCGTCGAGCACGATCGTACCCTTCGTCCCCAGATCGGCCGCTTCACCGACCGGTGTCCAGTCACCCAGCGAGTCGGGTGGACCCCCCGCCCCTGACGCCGAGTAGACGGTGACCGACGACCCCGGCTCCGAGAGCCTCAGATCCACCTGGTCGACCGATTGAGGGCCATCCGTCTCGACCCAGAACCCCATCCCGCTCTTGTTGCCGAAGGACTCGACGGAGTAGGTCTCGCTGCTCCATGCGCTCCCCGAAGGATCACCATCGACGATCCTTTCCACCTCGGTGCTGTGCTCGACTCCATCTCCCTCAGGGTCGAAATCACCGATCGCGACCACAGGCAAGCTCGAGCCACCCCAGCCTCCGAGTTGCCCTCCGCCCCACACGAGCGCGCCGATGATGATCAGAACTCCGAGCAGACCTACCGCGACCTTCCACCCGGACTTGGAACCTCTGCCCGACGAGGTCAGTGGCCTCCGCGCGGGCGGGACGGTCTCGAGTACGGTCGTGGCCTGATCCGAGCGTCGCAGGGCTGGCGCGCGCGCGGTGCTCTCGTCGAGCGAGATCTCCAGATCGGCGATCATCTCGGCGATCGACTCGTAGCGCCTGTCCGGATCTTTCTCGGTCGCCCGGTCGACCACTGCTGCGACCGTTGCAGGAACCCCGGGTCGTTCCACGGCGACGTCGGGGATCCTCTCGCTGACGTGTTTCATCGCAACCGCAATTTGACTCTCTGCCTGGAACGGGACCTCGCCGGTGAGCAGTTCGTAGAGGACGATGCCCAGGGCATAGATGTCCGATCTTTCGTCGGCCAGCTCACCGCTCGCTTGCTCGGGTGATACGTAGTCGGTGGTGCCGACGACTTCTCCTGTGTCGGTCACTCCGTCGTCCTCGAGGGATCTCGCTATCCCGAAGTCCGTCACTCGCGCCCGGCCCTCCCTGTCGATCAGCACGTTCTGCGGCTTCACGTCCCTGTGTACCAAGAGGTTCTCGTGGGCGGCCTGCAGACCCCGGGCGATCTCGATCGAGTAGGCGACTGCCTGATCCACCGGCAGCGGCCCTCTGGCGAGGATCACTTCCTTCAGTGTCTGTCCCTCTACGTATTCGAAGACGATGAACGGCCTGCCGTTCTGCTCTCCTGCGTCGATCACGGGCACGAGGTTGGGATTGCTCAGCCGAGCGGCCGACTTGGCCTCCTTTCGGAACCTCGCGAGCTGGTGATCGGTTCCCGAGATCTCGCGGTGGAGCAGTTTGATCGCCACCGGCCGATCCAGAGTCAGGTCCACCGCGAGGTAGACGGTGCTCATACCCCCGCTGCCCAGTTTCGACTGGATGCGATAGCGGTCTACCAGGACCGCGCCGATGATCTGTTTGGACTCTGGCTCGAGCATGCTCCGGTGTTCCGTGAGTGGATCTTCCTGCCGGGACGGAGGTTATCCGGCGAGACCCGCGCGTCTGGTTGCCTTCCGCCTCCCGTTGCGCGCGGTCAATTCGCGCGGACGACGGCGCGTCCGCCTGTGGTGATCGAACCGATCCGACGGGTACCCGGATGGAATTCTCCGAGGACCGAGACCGCTTCCCGCTCGTCTCCCTCGGGGACCACTACACAGAAGCCGCATCCCATGTTGAAGACCTGGTGCATCTCCTCATCCGCCACCGAAGCCCGCTCCGCGATCAGCCTGAAGATCTCACCAGGCTCCAACGGTTCGGAGATCTCGTAGGTCACGTCTGCGTCGAGCCTGAGCAGGTTCTCCAACCCACCGGAGGTGATGTGGGCGAGGCCCCTCACCTCCACGGCTGATCGGATCAGCGCCATCACCGACCTCACGTAGATAGTCGTCGGCTCGAGCAGTGCCTCCCCGAGCGGGCGCCCCAGCGTCTGGTCGTCCCATCCGAGATCCTCGAGCGCACTGCGTGCCAGCGTGTATCCGTTCGAGTGCAGCCCGCTCGAAGGGATACCGAGGATCGCGTCTCCTGGACGGATACCGCTTCCTGTGATCAACTCGCCCGGAGCGACCACCCCGAAACAGGCTCCTGCCAGATCGAGTCCGTTCACGATCTCCCCGAGCTGCGCCAGCTCGCCTCCGACGATGTCGATCTCAGCCATCTCGGCTCCTGCAGCGAGCCCCTTCCCTATCTGCTCGGCGACCTCGGGATCCGCCCTGTCGACCGCCAGATAGTCGACCAGAGCTATCGGCTCTGCTCCGACGCAGATCACGTCGTTGACGTTCATCGCGATGCAGTCGATCCCGACGGTGTCCCAGCGCCCGAGTTGCTCGGCTATCAGCAGCTTGGTGCCCACTCCGTCGGTGGTGATCGCGATCCCGAGATCGTCACCGACTGCAACCACGTTCGCGTAGTGACCGCTCGGCAGCAGGGTTTGACGCCGTGCCGCACCCAGAGCGCCGACGAGGCGACTCACCGCCTCATCGGCGGTGTCCTGGCTTACCCCGGCGCGACCGTACGCGTCCTCGGGACTCAACTGTCCGTTCCCGGTTTGGTGGTCCCCGACACGGTCCCGATACTGCCGTTCGTCGCGGCGCCGTTCGTGTGTGAGGACCCGTTGTTCGCTCCAGGCACCTCTACAGCGGTGCGTTTCCGCCTCTCGGACCTCAGCTTGAACAGGGTCACCGCTGCCAGTCCACTCCGGTAGAGCGCATAGGGCCAGAGAGCACGGTCACGCTCGACCAAGCCGATCAGCGCCTGAGATGTGAGGGTCGAGCCGAACGAAGCCGCGGTTCCTGCGGCAAGCGCACGACGGTTGGCCCGGGAGATCCCCCGCTTGCGCAACCGGTCTCCTTTCAACAGAGCAGCCCCCACGATCACTGGTAGGGCGACGGTCCTCGAGAGGATGTTCGACTGTTCACGACTGAACCCGCGCAGCCGCGCCGCGGTAAGGGTCGCGCCATTTCGTGACACACCCGGTGCGAGGGCCGCGGCCTGACCGATGCCGAGGCACAGTCCGTCCACGGCGGTTGCGTCACCCCTACCTCTCTCCTGGGGGTTTCGGTCTGCGGCGACCATCGCTGCGGATCCCACCAGCAGCCCCGCAGCGGTCGCCTCGGGTCCTCCAAGGCGCTGTTCGATTTGGCGCTCGAAGAAGTACCCGATCAGCGCGGGCGGGATGAATGAGAGGAGGAGGACGGATGCACGCCTCAGGTCGAATGCCCGCAACTCCGATTCGATCAGACGTCGTTGTCCGATCAGCAGTGCCAAAGCGGTTCCGGCGTGTACGGCCACCTCGAAGCTCTTCCGGATCTCGGGATCTATCCGGTCCCAGTCCCAGTCCGCCATCCATGGGCCGAGGCTCAGGTGTGCCGAACTCGAGACTGGCAGCAGCTCCGTCGGCCCCTGGATCAGACCCATGGCAACTGCCTGGCGGATCGGGATCTCGCCCTCCTCGTTGACCTGCCGACCTGGCTCGCTCAGGATCCGGTGCCTGCCTTGGCCGTTGCCGTCTGGTCGCCGGAGCCTCCGTCTCTTCGATTGCGTCGCCAGCGAACGATCAGCCAGACGACCCCGCCGATGATCGCCGCCGCCACCACGTAGTCGAAGTAGTGCAGGTAGTCCTTCCATTCCCGCCAGTTCTCTCCAGCGAGGGTGCCGAGGTAGCCCAGCGCGAGCACCCAAGGGATACACCCGAGCACCGTGAACAGGGTGAAGCGCCCGAACGGCATTCGTGCCACCCCTGCAGGCAGAGAGATGAAGGTCCTCACTATCGGGAGCAGCCGGGTGAAGAAGACAGCGGCTTCCCCATGGCGCTCGAACCACCGGTCGGCAGTGGCGAGGTGCTTCTGGTTCACATGGAAGACCTTGTGACGTTCGAGGAGCTCGAGCCGACCGAAATAGCCCACCGCATAGGCAACCCACGATCCGATTAGGTTCCCGATCACTCCTGCAGCAGTTATGCCGATCAGGGTCAGATCCCCGTCGCTCACCTTGAAGCCGGCGAACAGCATGGTCGCCTCGCTCGGGATCGGTATGCAGGCGCTCTCGAGGAGCATCAGCACGAAGATCCCGGCGTAGCCGATCTCGCCGATTACATCGACACAGAAGTTGATGAGTGGATCGAGGATTACGTCGGTCATTGGTTGGTCACCGGCGCGTCGTGAACGCTTCCTCGACTCTCCGGCGGTTCACATCCTAGGGACGCGAGCCACGGAGCGGGCGCACGGGAACTTCCTCGCAGCGGCGTCTCGGGGGACTAGACTCGTTTTCCTGCATGGAACGGTTTGACCCTGTCTACAGGCATCGGATCTCCCAAGTCGTCGCCGACGCGATTCTCGTCGCGGCCTCGTTCTACCTAGCGTTCCGCCTGAGGTTCCTCGATACCCAGGGCGGGATACCGGAGCGGTACGTGGAGATGCTCACGCTTTCGATCGGCTTCGTGGTGGTCGGGAAGCTCTGCGTCTTCGCGATCTCGGGGCTCTACGAGAAGTGGTGGCGCTACTTCCGCTTGACCGATTACGCCGTGGTGTTGCGCGCGGTCGCGATCTCCACCGTCATCCTGGTGCTCGGATTCCTCCTGATAGAACCGTTTCCCTATCCCCTGCCCCGCTCGGTGATCGTCTTCGACTTCCTGCTCACCCTCACGCTGGTCGGCGGGGCACGCTTGCTGGTGAGGATGTTCATCGAACGACCCTCTCGCAAGGCCGGATCGGATTCCAGAGAGGTGCTCGTGGTGGGAGCTGGCTCAGGAGGTCAGATGGTCGTTCGGGAGCTCCAGTTGAACCCCAATCTCGGTGCGAACGCTGTCGCATTCCTGGACGACGATCCGCGCAAACGCGGCATGCGTCTCCATGGAGTGAAGGTGCTCGGCACCACCGACGAGATCGGCCAGGTCCTCGACGAGATCGAGCCGGATGAGGTTTCCATCGCCATCCCCTCTGCCCCAGGCGAGCTTCGAGGCCGGGTGGTAGCAGCGTGTCGAGAACGCAATGTGACCGTCCGGACTCTTCCGACGGTATTCGAACTGCTTCGAGGTGGGGTGCAACTCACCAAGCAGCTGCGTGAGGTTCAGGTCGAGGACGTCCTCGGACGCGATCCAGTGGTGATGGAACTCGATCGAGTGGGCGCCTACCTCGAGGGCAAGACCGTGATGATCACCGGTGCCGGAGGATCGATCGGCTCGGAGTTGGCCAGACAGGTTGCGCGAGTGGGACCGAGGAAGCTCGTATTGCTCGATCACGCCGAAGACAATCTGTTCAAGATCGACCGTGAGATGACCGAGGAGCGGCACTTCGCCCGCACCGAGGCGGTGCTCGCCGACTGTCGCGAACCCGACCGGATGTTGGAGGTGATGCAGCAGCACACACCGGATGTGGTCTTCCACGCGGCCGCCTACAAGCACGTACCCCTGATGGAGGCGAACCCGCTGGAGGCCGTGCGTAACAACTCGCTCGGGACGATGGTGACCGCGCAGACCGCAGCGGCTTCCGGATGTGAGCGGTTCCTGCTCGTCTCGACCGACAAGGCGGTCGATCCCAGAACCGTGATGGGCGCTTCGAAGGCGTTGGCGGAGTGGATCATCGAGGCCGCCGGCAAGAAGCATCCGCAAACCAGGTTCATGGCGGTCCGATTCGGGAACGTACTCGCTTCGTCGGGCAGCGTGGTTCCGATCTTCCGCAGCCAGATCGAACGTGGAGGACCGGTGACGATCACCGACCTCGAGATGACCCGCTACTTCATGACCATTCCCGAGGCGGTTCAGCTGGTGATCCGCGCCGGCGATCTGGGAGCGGGAACCGGTGAGGTGTTCGTGCTCGATATGGGCGAGCCGGTGAAGATCGTGGAGTTGGCGCACAACATGATCCGGCTTGCAGGACTCGAGCCCGAGACAGACATCGCCATAGAGGTGATCGGCAGGAGACCGGGAGAGAAGCTCCACGAGGAACTGTTCAACTCCGACGAGCGTTCGCAGCCGACCTCATCCGAGCGGATCTTGCGCGCGGTCAGGAGGGCTCCAGTGGATCCGGAGTGGGTCCAGGGAGCGGTTGGCAAGGCCGAGGAGTTGATCAGGGAGGCCGACGAGTCGGTCATCTCCGACTGGCTGATCGAGCTCGCCTCAGAGCGCCGACGGATCAACTCGACGACCCTCGACGCGTGAGCAAGTCCGGTCCGGACGGGACTCCCTGACTCAGGGCGACTAGAATCCCCCGCCGCGCCCCCTTATGGAAATCCTTCAGCAGATAGGTGCAGTAGCCGGAATCGCAGCCTTCCTGGGAGTTGCGGTTCTCGCGCTCCTCTACTTCGTCCAGGGACGGGACGTTCGACGCCTGCGTGAGAACGCCGAGTATCTGGTCGAGAACCCTGAGGCCGCCGCCGACACCTCCCGAGCCGAAGGTTTCCGCAGGGCTGAGCTGACCCGCCAAGCCACTGAGCGCAAGGAGCGCATGCTCGAGCGCACCGCCGGAGCACGTGGTCGACTCCCCGACGGACGTGTCTTGGCAGTGATCGCGATTGGCGCGCTGCTGCTGATCGGTGGGGTCGTCTTCGCCATCACACGAGGTGGTGGCTCCGATTCCGGCCAGAGCGCAGGCGGTGACGCTGCAAATACCCAAGTGGCGGTCCTGAACAGCACTTCGTCGGCAGGCCTCGCTGCCGAGTACGCGAATCGAGTCAAGAAGCTCGGCTACCGGGTCACGCCGGTCGGTAACAGCGATCAGCCTTTCGACTCGAGCGTCGTCTACTTCGAGCCCGCCGGTGAGGATGAGGCTGGTGACGTCGCCTCAGCGGTGGGAGTCGGCGTGATCCAGCCAATCAGCTCAGAGATCCGACCGCAGGCAGGCGGAGCCTCCGTGGTGGTGGTCCTGGGCTCGGACAAGGCTTCGGGCGTCTGAGTTCGACAGATCGACGCGCGGGTAACCCGATCCCGATCGTCGTGATCGGGTTACTCGTGGTGGGAACCCTTGCGGCCATCTTCGTCACCCAGCAGCTCCGGGCCGAGGGAACCGTGGTCAGTGACGTCGAGACCACGCGAGGCGCCTTCGATGAGTGTCCGAGAGACGAACGAGGCCCGGGTATACCCATCTCCTTCTACCTCCAGCGCGACGACAGGGTCAGCGCCGAGATCGTCGCCTTCGACCGCCTCGAGACCGTCAGGAGACTGTTCTCTGCGCGGCCTCTCTCTGGTCCGGGGCGTCACTGTGCCCCCTGGGATGGTCTCGACGACACGGGAGAGCCCGCAGAGCCTGGCAGGTACCGGCTGAGGATCGGTCTCGCCGACCTCCAGCGCGAAGCGACCGCCGGAGAACCGATCCGGCTCGGCAGGAAATCCACACCGTGAGCGACTCGCTGGAACTCGCTCTGTTGATCGTCTCGGGCTTGCTCGTCGGAGGTGGGTTGCTGGCGGCGGACCGCAGACTCCGCTGGGGATCGATGCTCCTCGCCCTCCTCTTCGCCTTCGTCCTGATCTGCGGGCTTGCGTGGGACGGTCCACTGGCGGATCTCCGGGAATCCACGGCCCGGCTGGCGATCCTAGCCGTGGTTGGTCTGGCGCTCCTCGGAGCGCTCGCGTGGCTCTTCAGACGTCACGTGATCGCCCTGCCACTCCTGCTGGTGGCAGCTTTGCCCTTCCGGATACCGGTCGAGCTCGGTGGGGATACCTCGAACCTGCTGATCCCGCTCTACCTGGTGATCGCCTCCGCGGTGATCGCAGCATTCTGGGACTCCGTCAACTCTCGCAAGCCGGGCCCTGCCGGACTCTCCTCCCGGCCCCTCGATCTGGTGCTGGGGGCTGCCGTGATCCTCTATGCGCTCCAGGCGATCTGGTCGGTCGATATTCCATCTGCGGCACAGGTCGTCGCATTCTTCCTCGTACCGTTCGCCGCGCTGTACGCGTCGCTGGTCGGGATCGAGTGGCGAAGGGAGGTGGTGATGAAGTGTCTGCTCATCGTCGCCGTCCAGGCCGTCCTCTTCGCCGCCATCGCAATCGTCCAGACCGCGATCGGAGAGATCTTCTGGAACCCGGCTCTGATCGCGTCGAACGACTTCCATCTCTACTTCCGTGCCAATTCGTTGTTCTGGGACCCCAACATCTACGGTCGCTATCTCGCTCTGGCGCTGTTACTCGGCGTTTCCTGTCTGGTCTGGATCGGCGACAGGCGGCGTAGCATCCTCTTCTCTCTGGGCCTCGCCTTCCTCTGGGTGGGCCTGCTGTTCGCATGGTCCCAGTCGAGCTTCATCTCGCTGGTGGTCGGTCTCCTCGTCTTGGTGGCGTTGAGGTACGACCTCCGTTGGGCCGTGGTCGCAGCACCGCTAGCCGTTCTCGCGATACTCGCGGCGGTGTTCCTCGGGGCTGATCGCGACGATTCCCGTGGCGCTGCAGCGGCTGCGACCAGTGGCAGGACGAGCCTCGTTTCAGGAGGTCTGGCGCTCGCGGTGGATCGCCCTGTCGCTGGCTGGGGTTCGGGCTCCTTCTCGCGGGCCTTCGCCGAACGCGAAGGTCTCGATCTAGACCAGACTTCGGTCTCTCACAACGAGGCCATCACCATCGCCGCGGAGCAGGGCGCACTGGGCCTCGCGGCCTACGCACTGGTTCTGTTGACCGCACTCTGGACGCTCTTCGGCGGTCTGCGGTCCCTGGCACCGGGCCTCGGGGGCACTCCACCGACCGGCGGGAAGCCGCTCCTGACTCTCCAGGCCCGGATGGGACTGTCCGCAGGCTTTTGCCTGCTCTTCGCTCACACCATGGGCTATGCGGGATTCCTCACCGATCCGCTGACCTGGGCTCTCTTGGCCCTGGCGGCGGCATTCGGGGGTCGTTCGCTCGACCGGGGTTGAGGATCGATGAGCGGCTATCTGAGGAGGCTCGCAACCACCGGCGCCGCGTACACCTCCTCGAGCGTGCTTTCGAAATTGATCGCGGTGGCTTTGCTGCCGCTCTACACCCGTTATCTCACCCCTGCTGACTATGGGGCCGCAGAGGTCCTGATCACCACGGTGATCGCTGCCAGCATCATCATCCGGCTCGGAATGACCGAGGCGATGATGCGGTTCTTCTACCGGGAGGACGAGAACCCGAATCGCGTCGTGGCGAGTGGCTTCGTCTTGTTGTTCACATCGGCAACCGTCTCTCTCGCGCTTGCCTTCCCGTTCGCGGACGAGATCTCGAGTCTGCTGCTCGACCGATCCGACCCGGCGCTCGCGAGGATCGCTGTCTTCGGACTCTGGATCTACACCATGTACGACTTCTGTCTGACCCTGTTCAGGCTCGACGAGCGCGCCAAGGCATACCTCGTCGTCACCGTCTCGAATGTCGCGCTGACGATTCCCCTGACCGTGTATCTGGTCGTGTTCCGCGGCGAGGGTGCCCAGGGTCTCCTGCTCGGCCAGTACCTGAGCGGCGGCGCCTTTCTGCTTGCGCTGCTCGCGGTACAGTCGCGTCGGATATTCGCCCGTCCGGATCTAGGGCTGCTGCGGAGGATGCTGCGGTTCGGGTTCCCGACCATGCCGGCGGAGTTGTCCCTCTACTCGCTCAATTTCATCGACCGCCTGATGTTGGTCAGGCTCGCCAGCCTGGCCGACGCAGGTCTCTATTCGCTCTCGGTCAAATTCGCTCAGGGGGTCACCGTTCTGGTCAAGGGTTTCCAGCTCGCCTGGCCGCCTCTCGCCTACAGCATCCGCGACGAGGACGAGGCGGCCCGCACCTACGCCGTGATCGTGAGCTGGTTCGTGGCCGGTTGCAGTCTGGTCGTAGCGGCCCTCTGGCTCTTCTCTCCGTGGATCGTGCGGTTGCTGGCTGCGCCGCGTTTCTTCGCCTCCTACGAGGCGGTAGGTCTGGTCTCTCTCGGGATGATGCTGTTCGCGCTCTACCTGGTCCTGGTGGTCGTACTCGGGCGTACGGGAAGGACCGAGTTCAGCTTCCCTGCGACGGTCGCCGGCACCGCGGCGAACGTGGGACTGAACCTCGTGTTGATCCCGCGCTTCGGAATCGTCGGCGCGGGAGTCGCGCTGGTTTGTTCATACGCGATCACCCTGGCGATCATGTTCGTAGTCACGCAGCGACTGTTTCCGGTGCCCTACGAGTGGCCCCGCCTGCTGCAGGTCCTGGTGCTCGCATCAGGACTCGTGGCGGCCGGGACCATGCTCACGCCAATCGACGGCATTGCCTCCTTCGCGATTCGGCTCGGCTTGCTCGCTGCCTACCCTTCCGTTCTCTTCCTGACCGGGTTCCTCCATGATCACGAACGCGCCGCCGCGGTCGATCTGCTGAGACCCTCGGCGGTCCTGAAGAGGCTCTCGTCCCTGCGTGCGGTCGAGTCCGACGACCAGGCTCAGGCAGGCGGTCGGGGTCCGAGCGTGACCAGTGAGGTGATCGAGGCCGAGTCCCGCGACGAGGATGCGATCACCTGAGAACTGAACCGGCGTTGCCGGGGTTTGGCCGCTGTGGAGGGGAGAATGGACACAGATGAATCTCTCTGCGGAGAATCCGATCGCCGTCCAGGTCGTGGATCCACCGGCCTTCACGCCGCCTTACGATCACGCCCTGTGTGGAGGGCTGGCTGACGCAGGTGTAGAGGTCGAACTGGTGACCAGCCGGTTCTCGCACGGACCGGTTCCCGAGGCGCGTGGCTATTTGGTCCAGGAGCGCTTCTATCGCACCGCCGACCGTTTCGGTGGGATCCATCCGCTGATCCGGCGTGGTTTGCGAGCTGCCGAGCACGTTCCGGAGATGCTCTCCTATTCGAGGTCACTGAGGAAGCCCGGGGCCCCCGACATCGTCCACTGGCAGTGGCTGCCGTTGCCCGGCGTCGACTCACACCTGCTCGGCTCTCGGCACCCACGTGTGTTCACCATGCACTGGCGACTCCCCGAGGCGGGGAGTCGAATCGGTCGGCAGCTCTCGAATCTGCTGACCCGGTTCGATGCGGTCGTCTCCCACACCGACCACGGAGCTCGGAGATTGGTGGAGGATTTCGGTGTGCCATCGGAGAGGATCGAGGTGATACCTCACGGCGCACTCGACTACCTGACCCGGCAGGCCAACGAGGCCCCGCTGCCAACTGAACTCGCGCAGGTCGACGCACCGGTAATCCTCGCCTTTGGGCTGGTCCGTCCCTACAAAGGTTGCGACCTGCTGATCCAGGCGATGGATCAGGTTCCCGATGCCGAACTCTGGGTGGTCGGCAAGCCGATGATGGCGATGGATGGACTCAGGGAACTCGCCGCCGCGCGACCTGGTCGAGTCCGCTTCGTCGAGCGTTTCGTTCCCGATCAGGAGATCCCCGCCTTCATGCGCCGCGCGGATCTGGTCTGTCTGCCCTATCGCAACATCGAGCAGTCGGGAGTCCTCTATGCGGCCCTCGCCTTCGGCAAACCTCTGGTGCTGAGCGACGTCGGCGGTTTCCCCGAGATCGCTGCCGATGGGGCAGCGCGGCTGCATCCAGCGGGAGACGCCGAGGCTCTGGGGAGGTTGCTGGCCGAGCTCCTGGCTTCTCCGGACGAACTCCGCGCCCTCGCGGAGGCCTCCCTCGAACTGGCGGAAGGAAGGTACGCATGGAGCCGAATCGGTGTGCAGACGGCCGATCTCTACGGGCGACTCCTCGATACCGGGGGCGGATCCCCCGATAATCGCTGAGATGGCACTGGAGATCCTCTTCTGGCTTTCGATCGGGCTGATCTTCTACGCCCATCTCGGCTACCCGCTTTGTCTCGCGATCCTCGATCGCCTGCGCGGGACCACCGACGATCGGACTGATCTCAGCCCTTCACAGACCCCGCCGCAGGTCAGTCTGATCATCGCCGCCTACGACGAGGAGGAGGTGATCGAGGAGAAGGTCGCCAATGCGCTCGCCCTCGACTATCCACGCGAGTCCCTCGAGGTGATCGTCGCTTCCGACGGATCGAAGGACCGAACGGTCGATCTCGCCAGGTCCGCGGGAGCGGATCTGGTGCTCGACCTGACCCGGGGAGGGAAGGTCGCTGCGTTGAATCAGGCTGTGGCCGCCTCGAGCGGAGAGATCCTCGCCTTCTCCGATGCCAACAGCAGCTGGCGCTCGGACGCGCTGCGGCGCCTGCTCAAAGGGTTCGCGGATCCACAGGTTGGTTACGTCTGCGGTCAGGTTCGCTTCTCCGGTGGCGATGGGGGAAACCAGGAGGGGCTCTATTGGCGGTACGAGATGGCCGTGCGCGAGATGGAGTCGCGCCTCGCCGGGATCACCGCGGGTAACGGTGGGATCTACTCCGTGCGTCGCGAGGCCTACTTGGACCTCCATCCCTCCAGAGGGCAGGACCTCTCCTTCCCGTTCGAGTTGACCAAGCGCGGCTGGCGTCCGATCTACGAGCCTTCCGCGATAGCCGAGGAACTGATGGCTCCCACGATCGAGGGAGAGTTTCGCCGGAAGCGGAGGATGATGTGGGGGGTCTGGGACGCGATGTTCGGCTGGGGGATGCTCTCTCCCCGCGGATACAGCCCTCTCTACTACTGGGAGATCGTCTCACACCGACTCTGCCGCTACCTCACCCCGTGGCTGCACTTGATCGCGCTGGCAACCAACGTCGCCTTGCTCGGCTCGGGGATCGTCTATTCGATCACCTTCGCCGCTCAGATCGCCCTCATCCTGCTGGGGCTGATCGGCTGGCAGACCGGCTTCCGTCCCGGCAAGATCGCCTTCTACTACCTCACCGTCACCTCCTCGATCGCCGCGGGTGCCTGGGACCGGGTTCGCGCCGGCAAGGTGCCGATCGGCTGGGAGAAGGTGGAGGGAACCCGATGACGACCAGCGACCGCCACGGGCTTCCCCTCTCGATCAATTTCCTGATCGCCTCGATGACCTTGGTCCTGCTCTCTCCGGTTCTATTGCTCTGCCTGCTGGCGATCCGTCTCACCGGACGTGGACCCGTCTTCTATCGCCAGCCGAGGGCCGGTCTGAACGGTCGCCCGTTCGTGCTCTGGAAATTGCGGACGATGGCCCAGGGCTCCGATCCGGTGGGCGTGGGAGAGGCCGTGACCGCAGCGGATCCTCGTGTGACCCGTGTCGGCCGTGTGCTCAGGGCTCTCTCGCTGGACGAGCTGCCGAACCTTTTCAACGTCCTCTCTGGCGAGATGGCGATCGTCGGACCCCGACCGACGCTCCCGGCACAGATCGATCTCTACACACCTCACCAGCGGCACAGACTCGATGTAAGGCCCGGGCTGACGGGGTGGGCCCAGGTCAACGGACGAGCCGGAATCCCGTGGGAGGAGCGGATAGAACTCGATGTCTGGTACGTGGAGAACCGGTCCGTCGCTCTCGACCTGAGGATCTGCCTGTTGACCATTCCGTCGCTGCTGCACCGTCGCCGCTCGCAACACCTCGCAGTCGATCCCTATGCCGGATCCACTCCTGATTCTCCCCTCCGCAAGGCGGCGGAGCAGGAGAGAGATGCCGACCCTTCGAGCCGTCCCTGATGATCTAGGCTCATCGAGGTTCAATCTGATGGCACGAGGAATCTCACTTAGGCCGTTCCGGCCCGAAGACGCGGAGGCAGTGCATCGCTGGTTCAACAGTCCTGCAGCAACCGTGAACCTGCTCGAGCACCGCGAGAACTTCACCCTCGAAGATGCGAGAGCGTGGGTGGAGCGCGCCATGGATGAGTCCGGCGATGATCGCAAGTGGGCGGTCGAACTGGAGGGCATCGACGAGCCAGTCGGATACACGGCGCTCTACGGAGTACTGCGGGAGACCGCTCCCGAACTCGGAACCGTGATCGGAGACGACAGAGCCCGCGGGCACGGGGTGGGCAGGGAGGCTGAACGTCTGACCAACCTCAAGGCCTTCGAAGAGTTCGGCGCCCACAAGGTATACGGCAGGATCCCCGCGACCAACGAAGCCGCGAAGAAAGCCGTCATCTACAACGGCTGGAAGCAGGAGGGCGTACTGCGCAATCACGTCCGACACGGCGATGAATTGGTCGATGTAGAGATCTGGGGAGGATTCCACGAGGATATGCCCGATCCGCCGACGGACGGTTGAGGTGACCGCTCAGACGAGTTCCGGTGCGCCTGCTCTGACAGCCGACTCGGGGAAGTCCGCCAGCGAACCCGAGAACTTCTTCCGCAGCCCTGAGTTCTTCAGCGCCGAGGGCGTCACCCATTCGCTGACGCTCACCGAAGGCGGCCCCGTGCTCCCCCTGCTGGTCAGAGAGATCCCCGGCGTCGGGATGCTCGACGCCGTTTCTCCCTACGGCTACCCGGGAGCTGCCAACGCCGCCGCCGGCCCGGTCGACGCAACCACCCTCGATTGGAAGCCCAGCGGGCTCGTCAGCGTTTTCGTCAGAGACGCCATCGGCAGACCTCCCTCGCTCACTGGCGGCAGCGAGCGCTCACGGGTCTGGATCTCCGATCCGGCCCGGGAGAGTGGTGTGCGCAAGCGCCTGAGGGAGCAGATCCGTCGCAACCTGCGCCGGGGCTGGGACCTCGAGGTGGTGCACGGACCCGAGGTCACCCCCACTCAGTTGGCCGGCTTCTCGCGCGCATACGCCGAGACGATGTCACGGACCGCCGCATCTCCCCGTTACCTCTTCGAGGATTCCTACTTCGAGACGCTCCTCGGCAGCCAAGCGGCCTGGCTCGTCATCGCGAGCAATCAGTCAGAGATCATGGCCGGGGCGATCGCGGTCCGCAGTGACGGGATCCTGCACTACTTCCTCGGCGGCACGGCGGAAGCGGGGTTGGCCGACTCTCCGATGAAGAACCTCTTCGACTCGATGATCGGGCTCTCCAACGAGATCGGACTTCCTCTGAATCTCGGGGGCGGCGTGACCCCGGATGACTCTCTCGATCGGTTCAAGCGAGGGTTCGCAAACGACGATCTCCCGTTCGTCACCCACGAGTTGGTCTGCGACGCTGAGGCCTACGAACGACTCTCCGACGAGAGTGTTGCCGAACGGGCCGGGAGCTTCTTCCCCGCTTATCGCTTCGTCGGCTGATCAGCTGACTTCGGCAGCCAGATCACCCTCGGCGTGTTCCCACGGCCTCGAGGCCCTGAGCGAGGCGAGTATCGAGCGCGTCGCGTACGAGCGGTTCAGAGAGTAGAAGTGGATCCCCGGGGCGCCCCGCCGCATCAGATCGGTGGCCTGTTGTGAGGCGTAGGCGACTCCCAACTCCGCTTCCGCCTCGGTGTCGCCGCCCAGCGCAAGCATCGACTCGCGCAACGGATCCGGGATCGAGGCTTTACACAGCCCGGCCATACGTTCTATCGCCGAGTAGCTGGAGATGGGCATCAATCCGGGGATTATCGGTACCTCGATTCCCGCCTTTCTGGCCGCTGACACGAAATCGAAGTAGAGGTCGTTGTCGAAGAAGAGCTGCGTGATCAGGAAGCTGGCACCGCTGTCCACCTTGACGCGCAGATAAGCGAGATCCTCGTCGAGGCTCGCGGCCTCCGGATGGACCTCCGGAAAGCAGCTCGCTCCGATTGCGATCTGTGGGTACTGAGTCGAGATCAGCTCGGCGAGCTCCGCAGAGCCACTTAGACCACCTTCGACGGGTTCGAACTCGCCTTCCCCCCGCGGCGGATCTCCCCTGAGAGCAAGAACGTTCTCGATTCCAGCTTCGTCGAGCCGGTCGAGGATCGCACGCAGGCCCTCGGTGCTTTCACCCACGCAACTCAGATGGGCCATCGCATCGAAGCCAAGATCTCGCTTGATCGTGGTCACGGTCTCGAGGGTGCCATCGCGTGTCGCTCCAACCGCTCCGTAGGTGACGGAGAAGAAGTCGGGTTGGAGCACAGCGAGTTCCTCGACCGTCTCGAGCATTGCCTGACGGGCCTGCTCGTCTTTCGGGGGGAATAGCTCGACCGAGAACGAGGGCTCCGGACCTTCCAGTTGTCTGTCGATTCGCATCTCGATGATGGTAGGCGCAAGGCGCCGTCAGCTGCGACGGGTTGCGTCCAGTGTCGACGCCGGTGTGGGTGACTTGACCAGAGGAACGGCGTTCCAGTGAGCAATCGCAGGTCTTCCGTGTTCCACCCCGATTACCGAAAGCGAAGCAGTTCCCAGGGTGAGTGCTCTGCCCGACTCCGCGCCGAGTCCAAGCCAGCACCCAGCCAGGGCTCGAAAGCAGTGAGCGTGCCCGAACATGGCGATCCGTTTGCCGCTCATCCCCCGCAATTCGTCCAGCAGGGGCTCCAGCCGCTGTCCGATACCGGTTGGATCCTCTCCGTTCGGGCAGCCATCCCGGAACAGGAACCACTCTGGCCGGTCACGCTGGATCTCCACGGTCGTCAGACCTTCGTAGTCGCCGTAGTCCCACTCGCGCAGACGTTGGTCGATTTCGGGCTCGAAGCCGGCCAGTTCGGCGGTCTCGACCGCCCTGCTTGCCGGACTGGAGAGCACCAGATCGAAGTCGATACCTTCGAAGCTCGGAAGCAGTTCACGCGCCTGCTCTCTTCCCCGTTCGGTCAGCGGGATGTCGGTCGATCCCGTGTGCTGCCGGCTGACCGTCCACTCCGTTTCCCCATGCCTCGCCAGCCACAGCTCGGGCGGCGGTGTGTCCAGGACATCGGTCAAGTGGAGCTAGCCGGATTCGAACCGGCGACCTCCTGGGTGCGATCCAGGCGCTCTCCCATCTGAGCTATAGCCCCGCGCGAGAGAGCTTGGCTCTCTCGTAATTCGTGCCTGCAGGATAGGCTGTCAGCTCCTGCTTGCCCTCCGGGGCAGGCACACCGAGTGGAGATGGGCGCTTCCTGTCAGGCTGCAATCGGATACTCCAAACCAGCGGCTGGAGCGCCTACTCTGTGCTGGTAAGTCATTACCTATGGGAATTCTCGACGACGCAATCAAGGATCATCTCGAACTCAAGCGGCGCCACGGCGCTCGCGAGGACGAGGTGCGGAAGCTCGAAGTGGAAGCGTTCGAAGGCGGCGACCGCCCCGAGGCATTTGGCGAGGAGGCGATCTTCGCCGAGGTGGAAGAGCCGTCGAACCTGGCTCCGGTAGAGAGCGCCTCCGCACCGCCTGAGGGTTCGGAGTCGATTCTCGAGAAGCCCCCGACCTCCGAGGCGCCGGTACGGCCCGAAGCCCCCGCTGCCCCTCAGCCGACAGAGTTCTCCGCACCGCCTGAGATGGAGACGGAAGTGACTCCTCCGCCTGCTCCAGAGCCGACACCTCCCGCACCTCCCGCGCCGCCCGAGGCCAGCGAGCCAGTCGCACCGCCCGCACCTCCCGCGCCGCCCGAGGCCAGCGAGCCAGTCGCACCGCCTGCGCCTCCCGCGCCGCCCGAGGCGAGTGAGCCCGTCGCACCGCCTGCGCCTCCCGCCCCGGCACCCGAAACCGGCCCCCAGATCGTCGACATCAGTGAGTTCGAGGAGTCCGAGACCGGCGAGTCCCCTCTGGTGGCCGACGAGCTGCCTGCGCCCGTCTCCGAGGAGGTCGTCTATGCAGAGGACGAAGAAGCCTTCTACGAGGAAGAGGATTACGGCGACTACGAGGAAGAGAAGCCGAAGAGACGGGGCCTCTTCCGCCGCCGAAAGCGTGATTCAGAGGCCGATGAGCGTGAGATCGCGGCCAGCTACCCCACCGAGGAGCACCCTGCACCGCCCCCTCCCGGAATGACCGATGAGCAGGACCTGGTCCCACCTCCTCCAGCTCCCGCCACCGGCGAAACCCAAGAGCACGATCTCTTCACGGACCAGACCCCATCTGAGGTCTACGAGGATCCTGAGGGTTCCTACGGGTCTGCCTCCGACCAACTGGGGACCATCGCTCCCGACACCGGGGAGGGACCGGCGCCCTTCGACTTCGAGGAATCCCCCACCGGGGAGGGCGTCGTATACGAGGAGACCTACATCGAGGAAGAGGTCGTCGTCTACGAGGAACCCCCTGCTCCAGCCGAAGAGCCCGCATCCGCTGCCGATCAGCAGGACGTCCTGGCTGAGGAAGAGGAAGAGTTCGCCGACGAGGTCGCCGAGGCTGGCGCTTCGGCAGATGACGACGACCTCTGGTTCGAGCAGAAGCCACCAGAGGACTTCGACTTCGACGAGGATCGCTAAGGTTTCCAGTCGTGGGCGCGATCAACTTCATCCTGAATATCCTCTGGCTCGTCTTGTGCGGGCTCTGGATGGCGATCGGTTGGGCGATCGCCGGCGCTGTGATGCTCATCCTGATCATCACGATTCCCTTCGGAATCGCTGCCTTCCGCTTTGCGGGTTATGCCCTCTGGCCCTTCGGCAGGACCATCGTCGAGAAGTCAGACGCGGGTGCACCCAGCGTCGTGGGCAACGTGATCTGGTTCCTCCTCGCGGGAATCTGGATCGCGATCGGACATCTCACAACCGGAGTCCTGCTCTGTCTCACGATCATCGGCATCCCCTTCGGAGTGGCCAACTTCAAGCTCGCGTTCCTCGCTCTGTTCCCGCTGGGCAAGGAGATCGTCCCGATCGATTACACGCCTCAGGCTGGTGAGCGGGTCGTGGTCTCGGTTCCGCAGGGCCGCAGCGCCGACTGATCGGCATCCTGCGCCCGCAGCCTGCTGGTCCGACTCGCTAGGGTCTCTTCAGTTCGGGGCCGTAGCTCAGTTGGGAGAGCGCCTGCTTTGCAAGCAGGAGGTCGTCGGTTCGATCCCGACCGGCTCCATTTCACGTTCAGGCTCGAGGCCGGAGAAGGAATCAGGCGAATCGGAGCGAACTCCATCTGATGGAAGCCGGATAGGCTTCGGTACGTAAACCATCCAAGGAGGAAGTCTTGAAGGCAATAGCCGCAGTTTCAGCAGCAGCACTGGCTTCGGTCGCGCTCGTCGCCTGTGGATCGTCAGATAACACCGACACGGTGACCGAGGTCCTGCCGGAGACGGTGACGACCGACACGGCTCCTGCGACCACGACGGAAGCGACTACGACCGAAGCGACCACGACGACCAAGACCACCGCTCAGCCGTCGACCTTCCGCAAGAGCTGTGACATCACGAATGTGCCCAACGTGAAGAACCCGTCGGTCAGCGTCGATGTGGCAGCCTCCGACCTCGTTGCCGCTCAGGCCGATCAGGCCAGCTGCGCGACCGTCGGCTCGGTGGTCAAGAAGATCGGAAAGCAGCAGGCCGAGATTCCGGTCACCACTCAGGGGTACCGCTGCAACCCGACCGTCTACAAGCAGACCAAGGTGCGTGTGAACTGCCTCTTCCGCGCCGCTGACAACCCCGGCAAGGTCGTCCTGACCTGGCAGATGAGCTACACCGGCTAGTCATCCCGGATCAGGTTCCTGGTTTGGAGCTCTCGTCCCCTTCTCCGTCTTCGTCGGAGTCAGGGGGCGGGGGCTCTCTCTTTTTCGCTGCCTCTGCGATCTCCTCCGGAGTCGCGCGGATCGCGCCCAACAGTCCGATGCCGATCATCACCACGATCAAGAGCGAGATCGCGGTCAGGATCGTGAATCCGGAGTTCGCGATCACGTAGAGCGTCATCGTCGCGAAGACGAGACAGAAGAAGAGGACCAGCCCGAGCAGCAGTGTCTTTCCCCGTTCACTCATCTATGACGCGCCCCATCCGGCAACCATTGCAGCCGGAGGTTTCTTACGTACGAAGAGTCTGATCGCAGCGAGACCGAAGAGGAATCCACCCACGTGCGCCATGTATGCGACCCCGCCCTGGCCACCTGTATCGACCGCCACCTGCCCGAGTGCTGGCACGAACTGCAGCACGAACCACAGCCCCAGCATCACCAGCGCCGGGACCTCGATCACCGTGAAGAAGAAGACGAGTACCACCAGGCTGAGCACCCGGGCTTTGGGGAAGAGCAGCGCGTAGCCACCCAAGACCCCTGCCACCGCGCCAGACGCACCGATCGTCGGTGCGGTGCTCTCCGGTGAGACCACAGCCTGCGAGTAGACGGCTACCAGCCCAGCCAACAGGTAGAAGACGAGGAACTTGGCTCTCCCCATCGAGTCCTCGATGTTGTTCCCGAACACCCACAGGAACAGCATGTTGCCGGCGATATGGAGGAATCCGCCGTGGAGGAACATCGAGGTGAAGAGCGTCAGCCACCAGGCGAGTTGATCGATCGGGATCGGGGTGAGGCCCGGAGACTCCTCGCCGCGCTGCTCTGCTTGTCTGTAATCGGAGGTGCCCTGGCAGACCACCCCGGCGGCACCTGAATCGTTGACCGCGCCCACGGCGCACCCAGGATCCTCCCCCGGGTTGAGGATCCGGTAGGGGATGGCGCCCATCTCGAGTGCGCTCTGGTCGATCGCACCGAAGCCGGCCTTCTCGAGTTTCGGATCCGTCGGGTACGAGAGCTGCCAGATGAATGCGATCACGTTGAGCGCAATCAGGGCCAGGGTGACGACCGGGAGGCGCAGGGTGGGGATGTTGTCCTTGAACGGGATCATGGGATCCGACGATTCGCAGCAGGTGCTGGGCACCCACAGCCTAGAGAGGGCAGGAACCGGTCCGGCGACCGGTCAGCGAGGAATGCCCGTTCACTGGTTGTGTCAAACTGCCGCCGATGTCGAATATGGCCCAAGCACGTACTGCGGATCCATTCCGGGACACGGATGTGATCGACAAGAACGCCGCCCGCTTCTCTCAGGGGTTCACCGGTCTGATCGCTCTTTTGGGGATCGTCTTCGGCTGGCCGCTGGCCTGGGCGTTGATGGCAGCCCAATTGCTGATCGGCTTGACCTTCGGGCGCCAGTACTGCCTGCCGTGCCTCGCCTACTACACCCTGATCCAGCCCAGGGTCGGCGAGGGGGAGCTCGAGGATTCACGCCCGCCTCGCCTCGCGAACATGATGGGCTGTGCCTTCATGGCGGCCGCTGCCGCGGCTTGGTGGCTCGGCTCTCCGGTTGCGGGCACCGCGATCGCCGCGATGGTCACGGTTCTCGCTGCTCTGGCTGCCTCTACCGGTCTCTGCGTAGGCTGCGAGGTTTACCGGTTGGTTGCCCGCCTGAGGGGGATCAAGCCCTCACACCACGATCACATCGACCCCGCCGATCTCCCGGGGCTCGCTCCGACGGGCGGCTACCTCGAGTTCACCCATCCGCTCTGCTCGGAGTGCCACGAGTGGGAGCGCAAGCTCTCCTCTGAATCCGACCCACTGCTGACGGTGGACGTGAGTAAGCGAAGCGATCTCGCTCACAAGTACGGAGTCACGGTCGTCCCGACCGTGTTCCGTCTCGCCGGAGACGGCGAGGTATTGGAGCGGCTCGCTCCCTAACCGCGACCGCGCGCAGGGATCTCGTATCCGAGCGCGGGGAGGGAAGCTGATTCCGGGACAGCGAGTCCGGCTCGTGATCGCGTTGCAGAAGAGCTCGAAGTGAATGTGAGACGGTAAGGCGTGTATGCGAGGAGCTTCTTCCAGGTTGCCCTGTCGATCACGCCGGTGACCGGGAGTCCCTTCGCCGTCTGGAGAGCGCGAACCGCATTTGCCTCGAGCGGGTCGTAGCGTCCGTCGATCTTCTGGTCCGAGAGAAACCCACCACCTACCAAGTGCATCTGGGCCCAGACCACGAGATCTCCCGAGTCGTTCTTGCCCTTTCGTTTGATCACGGGAAACTGGCCAGAGGGCTTGTAGCCGGGGAGGGGCGTGGACTGACTCGAGGTCAGCGCTTTCCATGAACCTGCGCTGGCCGACTGCCACGACCACCAGCTCACTCCGCTCATGCCGTGGCTTGCGGCGAGCCGGCGGAATCGACTCACGTCCTTCACCCTCGGGTTGTTGTAGATCTGACCGAGAGGACGGATCGGTGCCCCGTAGACCCGGTTGAAGACGAAGGTGTGCTCGAACGACTCATCTACCGGGTCACCGATCGTGTGCCAGTAGATCTGAGGCAGGTTGTACTGCGCTCCTCCGGGCCCGAGGAACACCGAGTAGGGGAAGGACGGGTGATAGTCCACGTAGGGAAAGGTCGAGAGTCCGATCGGGTAGTCCTTGCCTACTGCGGCACGTAGACGGCGGACGTAGACCGCAGCCTCTCGGTACCTGCCCTCGTACTCGGTCTCGGCATCGATGATGAAGCAGTCGGCGCCTCGAGAGATCGCCCTGATCGCTGCGTCTGCCTCCGGCTTGGGTCGGCTCCCGTAGACGTACTGCCAGGTGCAGACCTTGATGCCCTTCGCGTGGAAAGCGTCGATCAGTTTGGCGCTCAGCTGCGACCAGGTGTTGCCCCCGTCGGCGCCCTTGATGAAAAGTGTCTTGATCCCGTTCGCCTTGGCCTTCGCTGCGAGCTTCGCAACGTTGCCCCGCTCGGAATCGCTGACGTACCAGATCCACATCCCGCCGCCCTTCAGCGATCCGTGTGATCCCTCGGGGATCTCCCCGAGGCGCGGAGCCGCAGAGGAGGCGGAAGCTCCGAGCATGAGTGCGACGCAGGCGATCAGCGCAAGCAGCGTTTTCTTAGCATTTGCTGACATTCAACTGGAAGCCTAGACCACCGCTCGTCCCGGCCTGCAGCGAGCACTGCAGATGGCTTCTCAGAGCGCTTCAGCAGGCTCAGGAAGGTGTTCGTCCGCGTGATAGGAGCTCCGAACCAGCGGGCCCGCCGCGACTGACTCGAACCCCATTCCGTAGGCCTCACGCTCGAGCGCCTCGAACTCCTCGGGGTGCCAGTAGCGCTCCACCGGCAGGTGGTCTTCGGTGGGCCGGAGGTACTGCCCGACGGTGAGGACCTGCACATCGTGTTCGCGCAGCAGACCGAAGGTCTCGACCATCTCTTCGAAACTCTCGCCCAAGCCCACCATCAGGCCGGACTTGGTCACGACTGCATCTCCTCCCATCGCCTTGGCATTGCTCAAGACCCTCGCGGAGCGAAGGAAGTCCGATCCCCGTCGTGCGATCGGGTAGAGGCGAGGCACCGTCTCGACGTTGTGGTTGAAGACCTCTGGCCTCTCCGCGATCACCTTCGCCAGCGGCATCTCCTGACCGCGGAAGTCAGGAGTCAGGATCTCCACCTTGCAGTCAGGCGCCAGCTTGCGGATCGAACGGATCACCCCGACGAAGGCCGACGCACCGTAGTCCGGCAGGTCGTCCCGGTCCACCGAGGTGATCACCGCGTGCTTCAGGCCCATCCGCGCTACCGAGTTGGCGACGCGAAGCGGCTCGAGTGGATCGTTCCAGGTCGGTTTGCCGGTCTGCACGTTGCAGAAGCCGCACCTCCTGGTGCAGACGTCGCCCAGGATCATGAAAGTCGCTGTCCCGCGCTCCCAGCACTCCCCCACGTTCGGGCAGTTGGCCTCGCGACAGACCGTGTTGAGGTTCTCCTCCTTGATCAGCTTGGTCAGGCTCCGATAGCGGGGCCCACCCGGCGCCGGAACCTTCAACCACGGGGGCTTGCGCTCGCGGATTCCGATCTTCCCTTCGCCGGCTACGGCGCTTCCTCCGGGTTTCGCCCGCGACCTGGTTACGTGGATTCGCTCGTTCATGGACTCCAGCCTAGTCGCCTCGGCTAACGACCTCGTGGTCGGAAGCTTGCGCTTCCAGCGCCTCCCGGTCGAATACCTCGAAGTATCTCCGTGTGATCAGGTCGAAGGCCCGGTCCATCCCCGGCGATCGTCCGGTCTCCTTGAGTACCGAGGTTGCTCTGCATCCCTCGATTCCGCACGGGACGATCCATTCGAATGGCTGCAGATCACATTCGATGTTGATCGAGAGCCCATGTGTCGTGATCCCGCTGCGCACGTGGATACCGATGGACCCGATCTTCCTCAGGCGACCCTCGGCCACCGCCCGGAGCGTGTCGGGATCTTCAGCGGTGCGTCCGAACATCTCAGGTGCGCCCGTCCAGACACCGGTCAGCCCCTCTACCGTGCCCGCGTCGATCTCGAGTTCTCCAAGGACCCCGATCATCGTCGCCTCGAGGTTGCGGACGAAGCGGTGCACATCGTCTCCGTAGCCTCCGAGGTCGACGATCGGATACGCAACCAGTTGGCCGGGGCCGTGATAGGTGACCTGCCCTCCGCGGTCGACCTCGTGGACCTCGATGCCCTGTCGCTCGTACCACTCGATCCCCATCGGCAGCTCAGAGAGGTCAGCCCGTCTCCCCTTGGTGTAGGTGGGCGGATGTTCGACCAGCAGGAGCGTGTCCGGACACGCTCCCGACGCCCGCTCCGCGGCCACTCGGGACTGGAGATCGAGGCCCTCGGTGAAGGGAATCACCCCCGTCCGCTGGATCGTCAATCGTCTGTCCATGTCCTCAGTCTGCCATCTGGTTTGGGGGCCATCGGCAATCCCTGCTTCTCCGCCGAGCCGATCCGGATTCCTCAAAGCGACGAGGGATCCTCCAGGTGCGCCCGCAGACAGCCCAGGAAGCGGGCCGCGTCGGGTCCGATGAGGATTCGGTGATCGCATGCGAGCTCGAGTGGCAGTGTCGGCCGTGGTTCGACCCCTTCGCCGCCCTGTGAGACAGACCGTTCCCTGACGGCCGATGCTCCCAAAGTCGCCGCTTGGGGCGGGTTGAGTATCGGCGTATACCTGTCCACCCCGTGCATGCCGAGGTTGGAGACGGTGAAGGTTCCTCCCGAGAACTCTGGGGCCGTGATCGTCCCGTCCCGGGCCTTCCCGACGAGGATCTTGGTCTCCTTCGCGATCTCGCCGAGAGGCTTCCGGTCGGCTTCGAAGATGGTCGGGAAGACGACCGATGCATCGTCTGCCACTGCGAAGCTGAGGTTGATCTGCGAGTAGATCTCCACCTGTCCATCTCGGTAGGCGCCGTTCACCCTCGGCACCTCGGCCAGAGCCAGCGCCGCCGCCCTCAGCAAGAGATCGTTGATCGTTGCATCGGCACCGTCCCGCACCGCGAGGGCTTCGCTCATCTCCACCTCTACGCCCAGATAGAAGTGCGGCGCGGTGGCCTTCGACTCGGCCATCCTCCGGGCGAAGGCCGCCTGTTGGCGATCGAGCGCGACCTGTTCTACCTGGCCCTTGGTGCCGGTCGAATCTCCTCTTTCGGTGTTCCCGTCGCTCGTCATTGCTCTCTCTCGGCTTGGCTCGCGTCTAGATTGGCAAGGACCGCCGCCTCGATGCTTCCTTCCCCCTCGAACAAGTCAGTTCCTACCGACACGGTGGGGGTCATCGTGACGCCGAGGACCTCGGCCTGGTGGTGATTCTCATCGAGACGCCTCGCGATTGCGCTCGACTCGATCCCTTTGCTGACCGCATTCGGATGCAGCTCACACGAGGCGGCGGCGATCATCACGTTGTCCGGGTCGGCGAGACTCCTCCCCGCTGCGAACTGCTGTCGGAACGCCGCCAGCGAGACGGCGATCACCCGACCTGCCTCCGCTGCATAGAGGACACCGAGCAGCGCCGTTTCGCTGTCGGTCTCATCTGGCCATCCAGCCGGGAAGCGTGGCTCCGCAAGCCCGATCTCGGTTGCGCGTTTGAGCACCTCTGCGCGGGTCCGATCCGGATCGGGTCGGCGCTCCGACCCTCCCACGAGGCGTGATGCGGCGATCGGTCTCCATTCGGGAAGCTCCGCTCCCGCTTCGTTGAATGCGCCCGAGATCCGCTCCGCGGCGATCCACGACCAGGGGCAATTCAGGTCGTAGTGGAAGAGCGGTCGGGTCAAGCGTGTGTGGCCCAGCCCTCGACGGCCCGAGCAGCGTCCAGGACGGCTTCCGAAACGGTCGGGTGGGGGTGGATTATCCGGGCCAGTTCAGGGAATCCGCCCTCCAGGGCCATCGTGTTGACGACCTCGGAGATCATGTCGCAGGCACTGTTCCCGACGATGTGGGCGCCGAGGATCTCTCCGATCTCGGCGTCGCCCACGATCTTCACCATGCCGGCCCTGTCGTCGTAGACCACGGAGGCACCGGTACCACCGATCTTGAACTTCCCGACCTTGACTTCGTGTCCCTCGGCCTTGGCCTGCTCCTCTGTCATGCCGACGCTCGCCACCTGCGGATGGCAGAAGGTCGCGCGCGGGATCAGGTGGGGATCGACCGCGTGGGCATCGAGCCCGGCGATCGCCTCGGCTGCCACCACGCCTTCCTCGGATGCTTTGTGGGCCAGAGCGGGACCTGCCACCAGATCCCCGATCGCATAGACCCCCTCTACCGAGGTCTGCATCGTCGAGTCCACCGCGATCTTCCCGGTCTCGTCGAGGGAGAGGCCAGCCGCCTCCAACCCGAGTTCGTCCACATCGGGCCTGCGTCCGCCGGCGACCGCGAGGAAATCGGCCTTGATCTCGTCGTCGCCCACCTTCACCTTCACGGCTGTCTTCTGCTCGGTGACACCCTCCACCTTCGCGCCCATCCGCAGATCTACCCCGTCTTCACTGAACTGCCTCTCGACCACGCGTGACATCTCGGGTTCCTCGGTGGGCAAGACACGATCCAGCATCTCGACCAGAGTCACGGCGGTCCCCATCCTCGAGTAGGCCGAGGTGATCTCCGCCCCGGATGCACCCGCTCCCGCCACCACGATCGACTTCGGCTGCTTGTCTGGAGACCAGGCTCCCCAGGTATCCAAGACCCGGTCCGAGAAATCGATGCCCGGCAGCGCTACGGGGACCGATCCGGTCGCGAGGATCACCGACTCGGCCTGATGGGTCTCTCCTCCGACCTCGACCTCTTTGGCGCCGACCAGCCGTGCGGCACCGTGGATGAACTCGACCTTGTTCTTCTTCCAGAGCATTTCGACTCCGCCCTCGAGAGTTTTCGAGACACTCTCCCGTCGCGCCTGGACCTTGGGCCATTCGATCCCCACCCCTGTCGCCTTGATCCCGAGGTCGGCGCCGTGCCGATTGACCTCGTCGTAGACCTCAGCGGTGTGGAGGATCGTCTTGGCCGGGATGCAGGCGTAGTTGAGGCACCTCCCGCCTGCCTTGTCGCTGTCGATCACGGCGACCTTCTGACCCAGCTGTGCGGCACGGATCGCAGCGACGTAACCACCTGGGCCGCCACCGATCACGATCGTGTCGAAACCTGCCATCGCTTTTGACCCTAGCAGCGGCGACCTGGCCGTCGTGGCGTCAATCCTGCGGTTCTTCAGGGTCGTCAGGTGAACGCCGGACGGGCATCTGGATCCGCGCCATCCCCTTGACCATGAACCAGAAAAGAGTGCCCGCCACCGTGAGAACCAGCAGATTGCCGATCACCTGAGTCGCTGAGGTGGCTATCACCAGCCCCATCGCGGTCGCGAGCATCAAGAGCAGCAATACCGTCTGGAATCCGAGGACGGCCCAGTACTGAGCCCTCCACATGCCGAAGGCCATCACACCGGTGAGTACGCTCGGAGCCAGAACCTGCAGGAAGGGAGGTTTCTCGCCATCGACCTCGACTCCGGCCAGCCATGCGATCACGATCGAGGCGCACACCAGCGTGGAGAGCGTTGCTCCGATGGTCACCACGAGTGGTCTCTGGCCCTCTGCCAAGGGTTCGAGTGCCTCACGTGCCGCCTTGTTCTTCTCCTCGGATCTGCTCATCGATCAAGTATTGCCTGCTTCAGCACCATGGCCGCGGACCGGGGGTCCGCCGCATCGGCGATCGCCCGGACCACGCACACTCTCCGGGCCCCGTGATCGAGCACCTCGTAGAGGTTCGAGGAATCGATCCCCCCGATGGCGAACCACGGGCGCTCCCCGGCTCGATTCGCCGCCAGATCTACGTAGTCGATGCCCGCCGCAGGGCGCCCCTCCTTGGTCGGCGTCGGCCACACCGGACCTACGCTGAAGTAGTCGATCGCATCGTCGGCGAGCGCCATCTCCAGCTGATCCTCCCGGTGGGTGGAGAGCCCGACTATCCGGTCCTCTCCCATCACCTGTCGTGCCTCGGAGCTCGCGAGATCGTCTTGGCCCACATGCACTCCGTCGGCGCCTACTTCGATTGCGAGCTCGGGGTCGTCGTTGAGCACGAACAGTGCGGCGGTCCGATCCGCAACGCGGCGGAAGACCTCCGCTGCGCGGAGGATCTCGTCGCGATCGCCGCCCTTCTCACGTAACTGGATCACATCGACGCCCCCTTCGATTGCCTGCTCGAGCAGCGACTCCATCTCGGTTCCCTCCCGCGAGCCACAGCAGAGGTAGAGACGCGCTGCATGGATTCGCTCTCTCGGTGTCTCGACGTTTGCTCGCTCGCTTCCACTCACACGACCAGCCTAGAGCGCACCCGCCCCCTGAGGCCCCTACATTTCAACTGTGGAGCAGGAGAGCCGACCGAAGCCCGTTCCAGCGCCTGCGCGGTCGGAACAGGGCGCGGATCCGAACCTGCTTCCTGCGGTTCGTGAGAGGGGAACCCCAGCCACCGGTCTCCTCTCGGTCCCCGTTCGAGCAATCGGAGCCGCCACTCGTGCAGGCCTCCGGGTAACCGGAGGTGTGGTGCGTGCGCTCGGAATCGACAGCGCTGCGAGATCGGTTCTGGATCAGACCATCACCGGCCCCATAGCGGCACAGGTGACCCGTCAGCTCATCGAACAGGGTGTGATCGAGCGCGTCACTCAGGAGTTGATCTCAGGTGGTGTGCCGCAGAGGGTGGTCGATCAGGTGCTCGCAAGCAAGGTCCCCGAGGACCTGATCGATCGGGTATTGAGCCGTGAGGTGGCGCTGCGGCTGACCGAGCGGGTCCTCTCGGAGCCAGGGATCGTCCCGGCTGCCAACGAGGTCCTCGAGAGTCAGGTAGTCGATGAGATCTCCGAGACCGTGCTCGAGAGCGATGAGTTGGCGGCGGTGATCACCAAGATCGCCAACTCGGAAGAGGTCAGGGAGGCGATCGCTCAGCAGAGCTTCGGATTGGTGACCGAGCTCGGCGCTCAGATCTCGATCCGCACTCGCAAGCTCGACACCTGGCTGGAGCGGCTCCCGCGGAGGCTCGCGCACAAGGAACCCCGGACGGGCCCTGTGCCAGAGGCAGGGCTGGCAAGCCGCACGGTCGCGTTTGCCATCGACTACGGGGTGGTCAGCCTCTTCCTCTTCGTCCTCTCGGCTCTGGTCAACCTGATCGCCGGCTTCTTCACCAACAAGCCACCCGGGATCGTCGCGCTCCTCTTCGGTGCGATGGCATTCGGAGTCGTGGGCGCGGTCTACCTGCTGGCCTTCTGGACGCTCGATCGTCAGACGCCCGGCATGAGGTTCATGCGGTTGAGGATCGAGCCCGTGGTCGAAGACGATGTCAGTTTCTGGGATGCGCTCCGGAGGTTGGTCGGATTCGTCGTCTCCTTTGTCTTCTTCATCGGCTATCTGATGATCCTGTTCAGTGACCGGAGGCGGGGGCTGCTCGACCGCATCGCCGATACCGTCGTGATCTATGTCCCCGAGCGCATCCCTGAGCGGTTTAGGATGTCGGGAGAGCAACGGGAGTCCTGAGAACCGTCCCGACGTGATGTCGGCGGAGGACTGAGAGGGTGGGAGTTGGAACCCACCGACCGAACGAACCTGATCCGGGTGATTCCGGCGAAGGGATTGACTCGTCGGCCCGGCGCTCTGTCAGGAGTCACTGCAATCGCTGATGGACGACGAGAAGAGAAATCCCGGAGTTGATCCCTATGACGTGATCGTCGTGGGCGCCGGCGTAATCGGCCTCTCGGTGGCTTGGTGCGCGGCCCGCAAGGGGCTCGCGGTCTGTGTGGTGGAGCGCAGCGAGCCCGGAGCTGGGGCGAGTTCGGTGGCGGCAGGGATGTTGGCCCCGGTCGGAGAGGCCTCTTTCGGTGAAGAAGCGCTTCTCGAGCTCAGTCTCGCTTCTCACGCGATCTGGCCGGAGTTCTCCGAGAACCTCTCCGCCGCGACCGGTCTCGAAACCGGTTTCCTCCTACTGGGTGCCCTGCATGTTGCCTTCGATGGCGACGAGGCTGCAGAGATGCAGCGCAAGGGCGATCTCCATGAACGCCTGGGACTGGACTCGAGTTGGCTCAGCCCGGATCGATGTCGCGAGCTCGAACCTCGTTTGGCACCGAATCTGGTGGGCGGGCTGTACGTCCCTGGTGACAGCGCGGCCGATCCCCGCCAGCTCGTCACCGCGCTGCAGGCTGCTCTCCATTCAGAGGGAGTCGAGATCGTTTCGAACACGGTGCCAAGCGGATGTGGATTCGGTGATTCGGGAGTGACCCTCGAGATCCCCGATGGAGCCCCGTTGCTAGCGAAGCGGATGGTGCTCGCCGCAGGTGCGTGGAGCGGCGATCCGGAGTCCGCCTGGCTTCCTGAGGCACTTCGTGCCGAGGTGCGACCGGTCAAGGGCCAGATCGTCGAACTGGCCGCCGAACCACCACACTCCCATCCGGTCGCGGAGCGAATCGTCTGCGGTGAGCGCTTCTACGCGGTCCCACGCAGCGACGGAAGCCTCGTGATCGGAGCCACGGTCGAGGAGAAGGGTTTCGATACGGGTATAACCGCAGGAGCGGTTCATGAGTTGCTCCGGGAGGGATACCGAGCTCTACCCGACCTCGCGGAACTCCGTTTCGTGGGCGCGAGAGCGGGACTGCGTCCTGCCACCCCCGACAATGCTCCCCTCCTCGGTTCCAATCCGATCGAGCCCAGGCTGCTCTACGCGACCGGTCATTTCCGCAACGGAATCCTGCTTGCTCCGGTGACCGGTGAGGTGATCGCGTCTCTGTTGGTCGACGAAGAACCTGATCTGCAGGTGGATCTCGATCTCTTCAGACCCGATCGATTCATCAAGCCATCTGATCCGTCGAAGGCGGTGACCGTATAGATGCCCACCATCTCCCTCAACGGTGTGAGCGTCGAGGCCCCCGAGGGAGCGACCGTTTCCTGGGCTGCGAGCCAAAGCGGGGTGGACGAGCCACGCCGAGGTGTCGCCGTCGCCCTCGACGGAGAGGTCGTCCCGTCCAGCCGCTGGAGCGAAGTCGTGCTGGCAGACGGTCAGTCGGTCGAGGTGGTGGCAGCGATCCAGGGTGGGAGCGATCAGCCGCTGGAGATCGCAGGCCGGAGTTTCGATTCGAGGCTGATCCTCGGTACCGGTGGTTTTCGTTCCCTCGAGCAGATGGAGGCTGCTCTGGTGGCATCTGGCACCGCGATGGTCACGGTGGCCCTCCGCCGGATCGAGACCGCCGAGCGCGGTTCGATCGTCGGTCTGCTCGATCGTCTCGGCCTCTTCCTCCTACCGAATACCGCCGGTTGCTACACGGCCGCCGATGCCGTCAAGACCGCTCATCTCGCTCGCGAGGCTTTTCAGACCGACTGGATCAAGCTCGAGGTGATTGCCGACGACCGCACCTTGATGCCAGAGTCCCGCGATCTGGTCACCGCAGCCGAGCAGTTGGTCTCCGACGGGTTCACGGTCCTCCCGTACGCGCCCGATGACCCTGCTACCTGCGCCCGGCTCGAGCAGGTCGGTTGCGCGACGGTGATGCCGCTCGGATCACCGATCGGCTCGGGGATGGGCATTCGACATCCCGAAGCGTTCGAGGAGATCGTTGCCTCCGCCGGTGTGCCCGTGATCTGCGATGCCGGTATCGGCACGGCTTCCGACGCCGCCCAGGCGATCGAGCTCGGGTGTGATGCTGTCCTGCTGGCCACCGCGGTCTCGCGCGCGGAGGATCCCGCCCTGATGGCTTCTGCGATGCGTTCTGCGGTCATCTCCGGTCGGGAGGCACTGCTCGCCGGACGGGTACCGCGTCGCCCGGGGGCACTTGCTTCCACGCCTGCCGAGGGCACCCCGGAACTCGGCTGAGTCGCGATAATCCCCGAGCGCCCCTAAGTCAACTGGTTAGACGGCCAGACTTTTAATCTGGTAGTCCGGGTTCGAGTCCCGGGGGGCGCACTGCCCTACCCTCGCTGGAAGCAGGTAAACCACGAGAGGATTCTCTTCGTGTCATCGAGTAGCCGAACCACGGCGCTGCCTGCAGTGATGCTCGCAGCCCTCATTGCTTTTTCGACCACCTTTGGGGTTGCCAAAGCTGATGGAGATGTGGGTACTCCGAGGCTCAGAACCACCCCGGTTCTGCCCACCCTGGAAGGTGCCTATAAGAAGGCCTTGATCAAGCGGATCGAAACTTCTGAGAGGAAGGGCAGGCGCCTCAGGGTCTTCATCAAGGTCGGTGATTCGCACAGCGCCTCCAATCAGTTCCTCGCGCCGCTCGTCTGCGACGAGGTCTCGTATGCGGCCTATCCCCAACTGCGTGAGACGGTCCGCTACTTCTCGGCTCGGACTCCGGAAGGTAAACGCTACGTGGAGGGTGCCAAATGCCCCAGCTCTTTCAATCGCCAGAGTTTTGCGGCTCTCGTCGGAGCGTCGAGCGTGTGGCCCACAAGCACAACGCAATTGCAGCCGCTTGCGCCGGCCTGTGCACGGGCGGGTGATAGTCCCGTTTCTTGTGAGATCAGGATCCTCGATCCTGCCTGGGCGCTGGTCCTGCTCGGCACCAACGATGCTTACTGGAGCATTCCGGATTCGCGGTACCGGAGCAATCTCTCCCGGCTCGTTGATCAGATGCTCAGCCGCGGGGTTACTCCGATCCTCTCGACCTTGCCTCCGATTGGCCCGCTTGCATCCAATCCCGAAATGCAGGACCACATCCCCGGCTACAACGAGCAGATCGTCGCCCTTGCCCGCTCGCGCAGGCTCCCTCTGATCAACCTCTGGCGGGCGATGCAGGAGTCAGATCTGGTCAACGGGGGACAGATTTATGACCAGGTCCACTTCAACTCGCTCGGGAACGCCTTGCTGCTTTCACCTTGTTCAGTCGACAGATGTCGCGCTGCTGTCTTCACCGTCGCGGGCATCCATTACGGCAACAATCGCCGGAACCTCCTGGTTCTGCGCACCCTCGAGCGTATTCGTAGAGCGATCGCCGACTCGAAAAAGTAGGGGCGTCAGTGCCGGAAGTGGCGGTGGCCGGTCATCACCATCACCACTCCAGCCGCGTCGCAGGCGGCGATCACCTCGTCGTCGCGCTTCGAGCCACCGGGCTGGATCACCGCCGTCGCGCCGGCCTGGATCGCCTGTTCGGGACCGTCGGCGAAGGGAAAGAAGGCATCGGAGGCCACCGCACACCCCTCGAGCAAGGCGTCGGCCCCTCCCTCGACCGCGATTCGGCACTTCTCGACCGCGAGTCGAACAGAGTCGACACGGCTCATCTGGCCCGCACCGATACCGATCGTCGCGCCGTCCCGGGCGAGGATGATCGCGTTCGACTTGACCCGGCGCGACACCTTCCACGCGAACAGCATGTCCTTCCACTGCTGCTCGGTCGGTTGCGTCTCGGTGGCTACCTCCATCATCTCTTTCGTCTCCGGTGCCCCGTCAGGGTCCTGGACGAGGAGTCCTCCGCGCACCCTCTTCAGATCCGGCTCGATCTGATGGTGCCGCGATTCCTCATCACGGAGGATCCGTATCGCCTCCTTCTGCTGCAGGACCTCGAGCGCCTTCTCGGAGTACTCGGGTGCGATCAGGACCTCGATGAAGAGTTCGTGCAGGCGTTCGGCCAGCGCTTCGTCGACTGGCTGGTTGAGCGCGACTATCCCCCCGAAGGCCGACAGGGGATCGCAGGCAAGGGCCCGCTCGTAGGCGCCCGCCAGATCCCCAGCCTCGGCAGCGCCACAAGGGTTGTTGTGTTTGACGATCACGCAACCGGCACCCTCCAGGTCGCCGAGCAGACCCCGGGCCGAGTCGAGATCGAGCACGTTGTTGAACGACAGCGGCTTGCCGTGGAGCTTGGCCACGTTGCTCAATACGTGCGACGAGCCGTTGGCGTCCACGTAGAGAGCCGCCCGCTGGTGCGGGTTCTCTCCGTAGGTGAGCTCGATCTCCTTCTCCCAGGACACCGTCCAGTGCTGGGGGAACTGCTCGTACTGTCGGGCGAACCACCGGCTGATCGCCGCGTCGTACCTCGCCGTTTGAGCGAACGCCTCGTTTGCGAGCCAGTGACGGGTCGTAGCCGACAGCTCTCCCGATTCCCTCAACTCGTCCAAGACGGCGTCGTAGCTCTCCGGCCGCACCACGACCGCGACGAACTCGTGGTTCTTGGCCGCAGCGCGGATCATCGTCGGGCCCCCGATGTCGATGTTCTCGATCGCTTCCCGCTCCGATACGTCTCCCTTGGCGATCGTGCGCTCGAACGGATAGAGGTTGACGCAGACGAGGTCAATCGGCTCGATGCCGTGTTCTTCGAGGGTCTTCGCGTGATCGGGGTCGGTGCGGACGGCAAGCAGCGCCGCATGCAGTTTCGGATTGAGAGTCTTGACCCGCCCGTCGAGGATCTCGGGGAATCCGGTCAACTCCTCGACCGATCTCGCCGGTATTCCCTCCTCCGAGAGCATCGCAAGCGTCCCGCCGGTGGAGATGATCTCGACGCCCATCTCTGCGAGTCCCCGCGCGAACTCGGCGACTCCCGCCTTGTCGGAGACCGAGATCAGCGCACGCTTCACCGGCATCGGCTCACCGATCGGCTGGTGGGGTATGTCGTCTCTGGTGGGTGGCGTCATCGGGTCGATCCGGTCGAGTCCGAGTCTATGCGCACCGGTGGAGATTCATCGCCTCGATCCCTCACCGATTCCGATCTCCCCGCGGGCTATCGCGGTCACCACCTCGGGCAGCAGGCGGTGTTCAGCGGCGTGGATTGCCTCCTCGAGTTCCCCGCGGGACACTCCTGCGGGTATCGGGACGGTGGACACGGCGATCACCTCGCCGGTGTCCACGCCCTCGTCGACGAAGTGGACGGTTACACCGGTCTCTGAGGCTCCGGCTGCCAGCGCTTGTCCGACCGCGTCCATTCCGGGGAAGCTCGGCAGCAGAGAGGGGTGGATGTTGATGATCCTCTGGTCGAACCTCGTGATGAAGCCCGGATCCAGCAACTGCATGTAACCGGCGCTCACGATCAGCTCTGCTCCTTGGCCCTCCAGCCAATCGGCGAGCGCCAGATCCCGAGCTGCACGGTCCGCGTAGTCGCTGGCGGGGAACCTCCCGGTCGGGACCCCCGCAGCCTCAGCTCTGGTGAGTGCCGGCGCGTCCACCTTGTCGGATGCAACTCCGACGATCCGCACCATGCCCTTGGCTGCCGGTCCGTCGAGCAGGGCCTGGAGGTTCGTTCCCTCGCCTGAGGCGAGGATGGCGATCGGGAGAGCGCTCACTTCCGGTTGGCAGGGCGGGCCGGTTCAGCGCCCGGTAGCGGGGATCACGGCGATCTCCTCGAGCGCGAACTTGCCGTTGTGCTCTTCGATCTCCCCGATCGGGTAGAGACCGCTGAAGCAGGCATCGCAGTGCCGCTCGCGGGGGGTCCCGACGGCTTCGTACACGCCTTCGAGCGAGAGGTAGGCGAGGGAGTCGGCGCCGATCTCCTCGGCGATCTCCTCCACGCTCCGCTCGTGGGCGACCATCTCCTCACGGGTGTTCATATCGACCCCGTAGTGACACGGATGCTTGATCGGCGGCGAGGAGATCCTCAAGTGGACCTCCTTGGCGCCGGCTTCCCTCAGCATGCCGACCAGTTGCCGCATGGTGTTGCCTCGGACGATCGAATCGTCCACCACCACGAGCCGCTTGCCAGCGATGATCTCGGGAAGCGGGTTGAATTTCATCCTCAGACCGTGCTGCCTCAGTTCCTGCCCCGGTTGGATGAACGTTCGAGCGACGTAGCGGTTCTTGATCAGCCCGTCGTCTTTCGGCAGCCCCGAGGCCCGCGCGTATCCGGTTGCCGCAGGGTTCCCTGAATCGGGTACCGCGATCACGAGATCGGCCTCTACCGGGGCCTCACGGGCGAGGACCTCACCCATCTTCGAGCGGACCGACTGGAGGACGCGGTTCTCGAGCCTGGTGTCGGGGCGGGAGAAGTAGATGTGTTCGAAGACGCACTGAGCCTGCCGCTCGGCTTCGACCACCTGTTTCATCTCCAGTCCACGCTCGGTCATCGAGACGAACTCTCCGGGCTGGATCTCCCGGATCAACTGCGCTCCGATGATGTCGAATGCGCAGCTCTCCGACGCCACCACGAAGCGGTCTTCGAGCTTGCCCAGCGCCAGAGGTCGCACCCCGTGTGGGTCCCGGAACGCGACCACCGCGTGTTTGGTCATCACGACGGTCGAGTAGGCACCCCGGAGGCGCGGCATAACGTGCGCAACCGCGTCCTCGATCCACTCACCGCCTTCGCATGCGTGGCTCGAGAGCAGCGCTGCGATGATCTCCGAGTCCGAGGTGCCGCGAAGGGTGATTCCCTGTTCGCGTAGTTCGTTGTAGAGCTCGACCGCGTTGGTCAGGTTTCCGTTGTGTGCGAGGGCCAGTTCCCGACCGTCATCCCTCCAGACAGGCTGGGCGTTGTCCCAAGCCCCGCCCCCGGTGGTCGAGTAGCGGACATGGCCGATCGCCATGTCTCCGGCCAGAGCCTGCAGTTTCTCCTCGTCGAAGACCTGTGAGACCAGGCCGAGATCCTTCATCGTGGTGATGTGACCGCCCTCGCAGGTCGCGATGCCGGCTGATTCCTGGCCTCGATGCTGAAGCGCGTAGAGGCCGAAGTAGGTGAGTCTGGCTACGTCGCGACCGGGTGCGTATACGCCGAACACCCCGCATTCGTCACGCGGGCCGTCGCGATCCGGAATGACATCCGGTTGCTCGCTCACGAGCCTTACCGATTCCCTTTCTGACCAGAGTTTGACCGAGGCGCCTCACGCTGGCTGATTGCCACCGCAAGGTCAATGTAGCAGCGGCCCTCGACCGCTTCCAAAGACCAGTCCCTCATTCCATCCTCCCCTCGAGTGACCGCCAGCAGGTCGCAGCGTCTGCGAGCGAAAGAGCGACCGATCGCTCTGCGGCAGCGATCGTGATGAGGGTCCCGCCCGTACTGCCGATCCTGATCACCTCGACACCCCGGCTCGCCAGCGCCTCCAGCGCTGCATCAGGCCCGGCGACGATGAACCCTCCCGGGCCCTCGCCGAACAGAGCGGTCTCTCCGGAGCAACCGCGAGCGTCGATCATTCCGTCCAGATCGCACTCGGCTCCTGTCTCTCCCGCGATAGCCATCTCCGCGATCGCGCATGCAAGACCGCCGTCGGAGATGTCGTGGCACGCGGTGAGACCATCCGCAGAGGAGACCGAGTCGCGTACAGCTCCCTGTGCGGCAGCAATCTCGGAGATCTCGACCCCCGGCAGACCCTGGTCGAGCTCTCCCCGCAGCTTCACCAGCTCGCTGCCAGCCAGGGAAGGCGCAAATGGGCCGACCAGGGCGATGGTCTGTGCGGGTTCGAAGGCCTGCCCGGGAACCCGAGTGGCATCCGCCAGCTCGCCCACTACGCCGACGACCGGGGTCGGATAGATCGGGCCGTCAGCGGTCTCGTTGTAGAGAGAGACGTTTCCTCCGACTACCGGCAGATCGAGCGCCTTGCAGACATCGGTGAGCGCTTCGACCGACTTGGTCAACTGCCACGCCACGGTCGGCTTCTCGGGGTTGCCGAAGTTGAGGCAGTTGGTCAGACCGAGCGGATTCGCACCCACGCATGCGAGGTTGGCCGTGCACTCGAGCACTCCCTCGATGGTCCCCCGGTAGGGATCGCAGGCGACCCTCCTGCCGTTTCCGTCGATGGCGGTGGCGATCGCGACCCCGGCCTCGGGTATGTCGAGCACGGCTGCGTCGGCAGCCTCAGGCCCGCTGCCGGTGCGGGATCCGACGATCGAGTCGTACTGCTCGAACGCCCAACGCTTGGATGCGATGTTCGGTGAGGCGAGCAGCGCCGCGAGGATTGCGCTGTCCTCGGCTGCGTCCACACCGAGACCGGCGATCTCGCCGATTCGGCGGTCCAGGGAGTTCTCGTTTCCGTATATCCACTCGCCCGGCTCGGCGGGATCGAGATCGTAAGCGGGAGCCTCGTCGACGAGCGCCTCGACCGCTATCTCTCCCACCACTTCACCGTCGCGCAGTATCCGCACCGTCCCGGAGTCGGTTACCTCTCCGATCGCGGCAGCGCTGGTCTGCCAGCGCTGGCAGATCTCGATCACCTGATCCACCTGATCGGGCTCGACCACCGCGAGCATGCGCTCCTGTGACTCGGAAACCATCACCTCGAACGGCTCCATATCGGCCTCTCGCAGCGGCACCTTGGCGACGTCGATGTCCACGCCCACTCCGCCCTTGGAGGCCATCTCCCCTGCCGATGAGGTGAGGCCTGCGGCGCCGAGGTCCTGCAGGGATACCAGCAGGTCGGCGGCGAGCAACTCGAGGCAGCATTCGACCAACTTCGACTCCTCGAAGGGGTCACCGATCTGGACGGTCGGTCGTTTCGCGTCATCTCCTGATTCGAGCTCAGCCGATGCGAGCACCGAGGCTCCACCGATGCCGTCTCGGCCAGTTGCCGCGCCCATCAGCACCAGGGCGTTTCCGGTGCCCGCTGCAGCGGAGCGGATCATCTCGTCGGACCTCGCAAGACCGATGCACATCGCATTGACCAGGCAGTTCTGCTCGTAGGGGGCCTCGAAGTAGACCTCGCCGCCGACGGTCGGCACGCCGATCGAGTTGCCGTAGTGACCGATCCCCGAGACCGCACCTTCGAAGAGGAACCGTGAGCGCTCGGAGTCGATATCCCCGAAACGCAACGAGTCCAGCAGGGCGATCGGTCGGGCCCCCAGCGCGAACACATCTCGCAATATCCCGCCAACTCCAGTGGCGGCTCCCTGGAAAGGTTCCACCGCGCTCGGGTGGTTGTGTGATTCGACCTTGAAGGCAACAGCCCAGCCGCCGGGTAGAGAGACCGCTCCCGCGTTCTCGCCTGGTCCCATGACCACCCGCTCGCCCTCGACCGGAAGATTTCCCAGCAGCTTCCTCGAGTGCTTGTACGCGCAGTGCTCGGACCAGAGCAGCGAGAACATCGCCAGCTCCACGCCGTTCGGCTCACGTCCGATCAGATCGCAGATCGCATCGAACTCCGGATCGGTCAGACCGAGTTGCCGGTGAGCGCTCTGCTCGTCGTGTTTCCCCTTCGTGGACACCCTCGATCAGGCGGTTGCCAACGCGGGTGATCTGAAGATTTCGAGCCCGTCGGCAGAGCCGGTCAAGGCGGCATCGACGGCGTGCTCGGGGTGAGGCATCAGTCCCATCACGTTGCCTGCCTCGTTGGTCACCCCCGCGATGTCACGGGTCGAGCCGTTCGGGTTCTGACCGGCTGCATAGCGGAGCGCGATCTGCCCGGCCTCCTCGAGAGCATCGACCGTCTGATCCGGCGCGAACCAGCGGCCGTTTGCATGCTTCACCGGTATCGAGAGGGTCTGCCCCGGTTCGGTGGCGCCGAGCCAGACGCTGTCTGCGCTGACCACCTCCAGATCGACCTGCCGACAGAGGAACTTACGGCCCTCGTTGGGGAGCAGCGCTCCCGGCAGCAGTCCTGCCTCACAAAGGACCTGGAATCCGTTGCAGATCCCGAGCACCGGACCGCCATCGGCTGCGAACCGCGTCACCGCCTCCATCGCCGGAGCGAACCGCGCAATCGCACCGACACGGAGGTAGTCGCCATAAGAGAATCCGCCCGGCACCACGACTGCATCGACGCCGGAGAGATCGGTGCTCTCGTGCCAGATCATCTCCGCCTCTCCGACCCTTCCACACGCGGCGATCGCGTCACGCTCGTCGCAGGAACCCGGAAACTGGAGGACGCCGAACCTCAAGCTTCGATCTCTTCGATCTCGAAGTCCTCGATCAGCGGGTTCGCGAGGAGCTTCTCGCAGAGGGATTCGAGGTGGGCCGGATCATCGGCCTCGAGTTCGACCAGTCGACCGACTCTGACGTTGTCGATCCCCTCGAAGCCCAGCGCGGGCAGGGCCCTTTCGACCGCCTTGCCCTGCGGGTCGAGGATGCCTTCCTTCGGTCTGATCAGTACCCGAGCCTTCACCCGTCGGAGCCTATCCACCCTCGCGGCGCGGACGCTCCGGACGCCGGCTTGTTGGATCTCCAATCAGTCGAGTTTGCGGCCGGTGATTTTCTCGTATGCCTCGATGTAGCGGCCGCGAGTGCTCTCGACCACCTCGGCGGGTAATTCGGGAGCTGGTGGGGAGTGGTCCCATCCCTCCTCGTCGAGCCAGTTCCGTACGTACTGTTTGTCGAAGGAGTCCTGATCGCGGCCGGGGGAGTAGTCGTCAGCAGGCCAGAAGCGCGAAGAGTCTGGGGTGAGCACTTCGTCTGCCAGCACGATCTCGGCACCTGGGCTCTTGCCGAATTCGAATTTGGTGTCGGCGAGGATGATCCCTTTCTCTGCGGCGTGCCGAGCAGCGTGGTCGTAGATTTCGATCGAGAGCCGCTTCAGCTCCTCCGCCAGCGCGTCGTCGCCGAGAATCTCGGCAGCGCGATCGATGTCGATGTTCTCGTCGTGCGCTCCGACATCTGCTTTGGTCGCGGGGGTGAAGATCGGTTCCGGCAGCTTGTCGCACTGCTGCAGGCCCTCGGGAAGGGCGATGCCACAGACCCCGCCGGTCTCCTGGTACTCGCGCCATCCCGAGCCGGAGAGATAGCCGCGCACGACACACTCGACCGGATACATCTCGAGTTTCCGTACCCGGAGGGCTCGTCCTTCGACCTCCTGCGGAACCTCTTGGGAGATGAAGTGGTTGGGACAGATCTCGCTGGTGTGCTCGAACCAGAAGACCGACATCTGGGTGAGCACCTTGCCCTTGTCGGGGATCGGATTCGGCATCACCACGTCGTAGGCCGATATCCGGTCTGAGGCGACCATCAACAGATCGTCCCCGATCTCGTACATGTCGCGAACCTTGCCGGTGGCGACGGCTTTCAGGTCTGCGAGCTTTTCCTGGCCGGTCGACATCGGGGCGCCGGACTCTAACACCGTCGTTCCCCGATCGAACCGGACGCCCGGCGCGACTTTCCAGTGCTTGCGTTGTGCGAGCATCGGTGGCGATGTCCTCCTCTGCAGTCCTTCCCGACGGACCTTCGGCACCCCCTGTGGTCCAGACCGCCGAGTTGACCGCCCGCCCGGTCGATTTCGTCGAGCGGTGCCGCGATCGATTCGGCGGCACCTTCAGCGTCAGGCTCTCGCGCATCGGGCCGATGGTCTTCTTCTCGGATCCAGAGTCGATCAAGCAGGTCTTCGCTTCCGATCGTGAGAACACGATTACCCAGGGCAGGAACGTCGTGCTCGAGCCGATCCTCGGGACCAAATCACTGCTGGTCCAGGAGGGCGCCGAGCATCTGGCGAGACGCAGGTTGATGCTTCCTCCGTTCCACGGTGAGCGGATGCGTGCCTACGAACAGTCGATCGAGCGTGCGACCGTCGAGGAGATCTCCAACTGGCCGACCGGTGAGACCATCCTCAGTCACCCCGCGATGCAGCGGATCACCCTGGAGGTGATCATGAGCGCGGTCTTCGGCGTGTCGGACGAGCGACACGACCCGCTGCGGGCAGGGCTCAACCGCGTGCTCAGCTCGACCAGATCCCCATTCGCCTTCGGTCTGACCTTTCCGCTCCTGCGGAAGCTCCCCCCGTACAGCGGCATGTTGAAGAGCCTTCGTGAGACCGACCGGCTGATCGCCGCCGAGATCTCCGATCGTCGTGCGGATCCCACCACGGAGGAACGCGAGGACATCCTCTCGATGCTCGTCTCGGCCAGAGACGAGGATGGCCAGGGTCTCGACGACACCGAACTTCGCGATCAGCTGATGACTCTTCTCCTTGCCGGTCACGAGACCACCGCAACGGCCCTCGCCTGGTGTTTCGATCAGTTGCTCAGGAACCCGGATGCGTACGAGCGGTTGCGAGCCGAGATCGACTCGGACGGAGGGGGAGACTGGATGGAGGCGGTAATCGCCGAGACGCTCCGTGTCCGGCCGGTGGTTCCGATGATCGGTCGTGAACTGCGCAAACCGATGACGCTCGACGGATGGGATCTGGAGTCGGGAACCTCGGTGATGCTCTCCATATACCTCGCCCATACGCGCCCCGAGGTCTTCCCCGACCCGTACGTATTCGATCCCTCGCGCTTCGACGGCGTCAAACCCGATACCTACAGCTGGATCCCGTTCGGCGGTGGAACACGTCGGTGTATCGGTGCCGCGTTCGCCCAGTTCGAGATGCGGATCGTGCTGAGAACGATCCTCTCGACCCTCGACCTCGCGCCAGGCAGCGACTCGCCCGATCAGATGATTCGGCGGAACGTCACCCTCTCGCCGAAGCACGGTTCGCCGGTTATCGTCACCGAGCGCCGGGCTGCAGCCTGACCCTCAGCCCCCGGTTCGGTCCTTGGCCCAGTCGACGATCTGCTGTGTGCCGGCGATCGGGATGCCATCATCGAGCACCAGAACGGGAACTCCGTAGGAACCGGTCAGAGCCTTGACCTCGGTACGCCCCGCTCGCAACTTCGACCAGGTCCAGGGCAGCAGACGGTATCCCGGCATCTTCCGTACCTCGTACTCGAACCCGGCAGCATCCAGTGCCTTGCGGGCCTTCCCACAGTGTGGGTCGAGTCTGTTTCCGCCCTGTCCGCAGGTGAAGAGGATCACGATCGGAATGTTGTCACAAGCGGATGGGGGCTGAGCTAGTTCGAGATTCCGTCGAGCCGCGCGATCAGGTCGGGTACGTGTGTGAGGTATGCGTTGTAGTCGAAGATCGCGTCGAGATCGAGATCCGGCGCGGCTTCTCCGATCAACTGTCTGAACTCGATCCCCTCATCCCACGCCTTCTGCGCGCTCTTCTGGACCAGGCGGTAGGCGTCATCGCGAGTCATCCCCGATTCGATCAGTGAACTGAGGGCACGCTGGCTGAACACGGCGCCGTGGGTCAGTTCGAGGTTCTCCCGCATCCGATCGGTGTGGACCGTCATTCCCTCGATCAGTCTGGTGGCGAGCGAGAGCGAGTAATCGAGAGTGGTCATGGTGTCGGGGAGGATTATCCTCTCCGCGCTCGAGTGCGAGATATCCCGCTCGTGCCAGAGCGCAACGCTCTCGAGCGCCGGTACCGCGTATCCGCGCAGTACCCGGGAGAGTCCACAGATCCTCTCGGCGATTATCGGGTTGCGCTTGTGTGGCATCGCGGAGGAGCCCTTCTGGCCCTTGCCGAATGGTTCCTCGACCTCTCGGACCTCGGTGCGCTGGAGGTTCCTGAACTCCTTGCCGAGTCGCTCCAGCCCACCACCCGCAATCGCAGATCTCGCGATCAATACGGCAAGTCGGTCACGGGGGATCACCTGAGTCGAGATGTCCTCGCGTTTTAGTCCGAGGGAATCGAGGGCGTGTGCCTCTACCGATGGCGGTACGGACGCGTGGGTACCGACGGCACCGGAAAGGGCCCCGTAGCGCATCTGCTCGAAGGCGTCCTCCATACGGTCACGGTTGCGAGCGGACTCGAAGGCGAACCCGGCTAGCTTCAGGCCGAAGGTCGTCGGTTCCGCGTGAACCCCGTGTGTCCTGCCGATACAGAGCGTGTCTGCGTGCTCGCGTGCCTTGGCCACGATGGCGTCGGTGAGGGCGCGGAGATCGTCGACGATGATCTCCCCGGCGTCCTGGATCTGCAGCGCGAGCGCGGTATCGAGTACATCCGAAGAGGTCAGGCCATAGTGGACCCAGCGCCCCTCTTCGCCGCCCACGGACTCGGCCACCACGTCTACGAACGCCGCCACATCGTGTCCGGTGGTCTCCTCTCGCTCGGCTACCGCCTCGACCGTGAAGCTCGCCCTTTCCCTGATCTTCTTCGCGGCTTCTTCTGGCACCACCCCTTCAGCAGCCCAGGCATCGGTCGCGGCTAACTCCACCTCGAGCCAGGTCTCCATCTTCCTCTGCTGGGACCAGACGGCCCCCATCTTCTCGCGTGTGTAGCGCTCGATCATGACTGGATGATCCTGGCTGCCAAGACCCCGGCGTTCTCTGCTCCATCCACCGCTACGCAGGCGACCGGGACACCGGGTGGCATCTGGGCAACCGAGAGCAATGCGTCCAGCCCATCCATGACCCCACCCGAGAGCGGTACCCCGATCACCGGCAGTTCCGTGTGGGAGGCGGCAGCGCCAGGCAGTGCCGCAGACATGCCGGCTCCGGCGATGATCACCTTCAACCCTCGCATCTGGGCGTTCATGCAGTAGTCGCGGGTCTCCTCGGGCTCACGATGGGCACTGATCACCCTGACCTCGTAACGGATACCCCGTTCCTGCAGGGCGGTCCCGGCCGGCTGCATCTTGGCCTTGTCGTTCGTCGAACCCATGATGATCCCGACCAGCGGCGCGTCCACCTCGATCTCCGAGAAGGCTTCCTCCACATCCGGCATCTTTACCGCTGCGGTCTCATCTGACTGAGGGTCTGGGCCCATCGCTCGTTCCTTTCGGACTGTGCGGACTGCTGCAGTGAGACTATTCCACGGCGCGCGCTGCGATATCGGTACGAATCTGTCGTCCCTCGAAATCGATCATCCCGACCGCCTCGTAGGCACGGCTTCGGGCTTGTCTGGCGTCTGCGCCGAGCGCGGTGACCGCCAAAACCCTTCCCCCGGCGGTCACCACCCTGCCGTCCTCGTTCGCCGTTCCGGCGTGATGGATCTCTACGCCCTCGACCTCCGCCGCCTCATCCAGTCCTGTGATCTCGTCTCCGCTCGAGGACGACTCCGGATACCCGGCAGAGGCCATCACCACGGTCACCGCCCAGTCGCCCGCGAAGTCGATCCTGGTGCCGGAGAGGCCTGCGTCTTCGCGTGAGGCCAAGAAGAGATCGACGAGATCAGACTGCAGTCGCGGCAGCACCGCCTGAGTCTCGGGATCGCCGAACCGGGTATTGAACTCGAGGACCTTCGGGCCGTCTCTGGTCATCATCAGCCCTGCGTAGAGGATCCCCCGGAACGGCGTGCCGTGCCCGGCCATCGTCTCGACTACCGGTCGATGGACCAGATCCAGGATCTCCTCGACCTGTTCGGGGTCGATCCCGGGTACGGGTGAGTAACTGCCCATGCCCCCGGTGTTGGGGCCGACGTCACCGTCGCCGATCCGCTTGTAGTCCTGGGCTGGAGCGAGAGGTACTACGTTCTCCCCGTCGCAGATCGCCAGCAGCGACAGCTCCGTTCCCTCCAGGAACTCTTCCATCACGACCTTCGTTTCTCCGAATCGCTTCTCGACGAAGAACTCCTCTACGGCTGCCCTCGCTTCGTCTTCGTCTTGGCAGATCACCACGCCCTTGCCGGCAGCGAGACCGTCGGCCTTCAAGACCAGTGGATAGGAAGCCTCGCCGAGGTGCTCGAGCGCTTCCTGTTCCGAGGTCAGCACGACGTGCGAGGCCGTGGGGACCTTCGCCTCGATCATGACTTCCTTTGCGAACAGTTTCGATCCCTCCAACCGTGCGGCTTCCCCGCTCGGACCGAACGCCGGGATACCGGCTGCCTCCATTCGGTCCACGATGCCCTCCACCAGAGGAGCCTCCGGGCCGACCGCGACCAGATCGATCTCGTGCTCGGTTGCGAGTGCCACGAGCCCGTCGACATCGTCTGCCTTCACCTCGACGCATTCGGCATCGGCGGCTATGCCGGCATTTCCCGGCGCGCAGATGATCTCCGGCTCGTGGGCAGAGCGCGCGAGGGCACGAACCATCGCGTGTTCACGACCTCCGGATCCGATCACCAGGACCCTCAAGATCTCGTCCTCCCGCCTCTTGCTGCGTCCGTTGCTTTGTCGATCATCGGCACGTGTCCGGCCACCCTATCGTCGCTGCCCTCTACGACCGCATACTCGGGCCGGTCGAACATGCCGGCTTGGGGGAGATCCGAACCGGGACGCTCGCTGCGGCGAGCGGAAGGACCCTCGAGATAGCAGCCGGTAACGGACACAATCTCGGACATTATCCCGCCTCGGTCGATTCGCTCGTCCTCGCGGAACCCGACCCCCACATGTATTCGCGATTGCTCGAGCGGGTGGATCGTGTGGGGCCTTGCACCGACGGTCACGTGATCGAGTGCTCCGTCCTGCAGGAATCCGCCGAAGACCTGCCCTTCGAGCCGAACAGCTTCGACTCGGTCGTATGCACGCTGGGGCTCTGCACGATCCCCGACCCGGCCCGTGCCCTCGCCGAGGTGAGGAGGGTGCTGTCACCGGACGGCCGATTCTGCTTCGTCGAGCACGTCCGCTCGGCGGAGTCGGGAACGGCCCGGATGCAGGACCTGATCACTCCGTTCTGGCGACGGGCAGCGGGAGGATGCCACCCGAACCGTGATTCGCTGGCCCTCATCGAGTCCGCTGGCTTCCGGATCGAGGCGCTCGAGCGGGGAACGATGCCCAAGGCACCGAGGCCTCTGAGTCCGCTGATCAGCGGTTTCGCGGTCAGTCCTGCGCCCTAGGGCTGCTCGCCGAAGATCCTCTCGATCTCCTGGTAGCGGTAGTCGAAGATTCCCTCCAGATCCCGCTCGACCAGCAGCCGCCGCGCGATCTCCCCGAACGGCCCGAACGGCATTTCGTAGCGGACGATGTCGCGCATCAGGGTGCCGCCCTGCCCGTCGTCCTCGAAGGTGTGGGTGTGGTGCCAGAGCTTGTATGGACCCTTCAACTGCGTGTCCACGAAGCGCTTACCCGGAGTCCACTCCTCGATCCGGGTCAGCCAGTTGACCGGTACCCCGCGGACCCTCAGTCGGTAGGTGATCAATGTTCCCTCGTGCATCTCTATCGGCGCCGGTGTGGTCACCTTGAACCTGAGTAGCGGCGGGGTGATCTGCTCGAGATTGAAGGCGTCCGCGAAGAACTCGAAGGTCTCCTTCGGAGGCCCGGGAAGCCGCTGCTCACGTTCGATCAGGTGGGGCACGAGTTCGATCATATTCTCCCAAGGACGGTTGGGAATTTGAAATCGCCATAATCACGCGGCCGATGGAGTTCCTCACATCTCTCCCCACCTGGATCCTCTTTGCGGGCTCCATCCTCTTCTTCGCAGGCTTTACCTATGGAGCGAGTACCTACCTTCACAACAAGTTCCCCAACAAGACGGGCGCCCCTTACGCCCACACCGCCGAGTACTACAACACGGTCATCGGGGCGCTGTTTGCTTTCCTCACGGCCTTCCTGATCAATTCCGCCTTCACGACGGTCAGGACCACCAACGAGATCGTCGCCGCCGAGGCATCCGCCGCCAATCGCGTCGCCTGGGCCACGCGAGGGCTCCCAAGCGCCGATGTCTCTGCCGTGCAGGAGAGCCTCGCCCGTTACCTCTCTGCACTTGAGACCGAGGAGTGGCCCAATCTAGGTGAGTCCACCTCCTACGATCTCGAGGAGGAATCTTCAGAGGGTGCCCTCGCCACACCGGAACTCAACGCCCTGCAGCAGAAGGTCTTCGAGGTGGGGTCACGTCCGTACGTGCCGGCGCTGTCGGCCGAATCCCTCCAGTCGGCGGTCGACGACCTCGGCTCGGAACGCCGAGCCCGTCTGGCCGCTGCCAACTCGGTGCTGCCGTTCTCGCTCTTCCTGTTGGCGGTGATCTCGGGTATCACCCTGATCGTCAACCTCATCATCACCACCCTCAGGGACGGCCGCAAGGCATCGTTCGTTTCGGCTGGAATCGTGCTCGTCGTAGCCCTGGACATTGCACTGATCCTCGGTCTGACGGCACCATTCGACGGGCCCTTCACGGTCAAGGTCGATCCGCTGGTGACGCTCTACCGGGAGATCAGCGACGGCAGGTATCTGCCATGGGCGGGCGGCTGATGTCGAAACGGTCATTCACCCTGCGTGTGTCGCTGGTGATGCTGGTATTCGGCGTCGTCGCTGGCTGCGGGAACGGATCGTCCACCGTGGATTCGAGAGATCTGATCGACGCCACCTGTGAGGACGATCCCTATGGGTGCGTCCGTTACGAGCGCACCCAGCCGGTCGACATCGGCGCCCTGCTCTGGCTCAGCGAGGAGTCCCGGACCGCAGGGACCGGAGTCGATTCCCAGCGTGGGGTCGAGTTGGCTCTCGACTATCTCGACGGGGACTTCGACGGCGCCACTGGCAAGGTGCTCGGACACGATGTGGAACTAGACCTCGCCGACGACGGTTGCGACCCGAAGCAGGGAATCCGTGGGGCGAGAATGCTGGCCTCGCGCGAGGATCTCCTCGCGGTGGTCGGAACCACCTGTTCCTCCGCTGCCATAGATGCGGCGGCGAAGGTCCTCTCCGAGAAGGGCACAGTGCTCATCTCACCCACCAACACCGCTCCGGAGCTGACCGATCGCCGGTCTCACCTTCCCTTCTACGCACGCACTGCGCCCAACGATCTGATCCAGGGAGCCGTGGTGGGTGACTTCTCGGTCAAACGTGCACCTGGTGGCACCGCCCTGGTGCTGAGCGACGGTTCTGCCTACAGCGATTCCCTAGCGGAGAGCTTCTCAGCGCGGTTCGAGGACGGAGGAGGAGATGTGGAGAGAGTGACGCTGGCACCCACCGACACCACCTCGGACGTCTCGAACGCTCTCTCTCATCCACCAGCGGATCTCCGGACATCCTCTACTTCCCGCTGAACGGCGATCTGTGTACCGAGGCGATCGCGGCAGTCGGTTCCTCGCAGGCCGGTCTCCTGCTCACCTCGGATGGCTGCTTCAACTCCGAGGTCCTCGCTGCGGCCGAGGCCGCGTCGCTCCAGCTGAATGCCTCCGGTCCCGATGTGCGGGATCTCGACTCGAACCGCTTCTACGGACAGGAGTTGCTGCCTGCCTACCGCGAGTCCTTCGGCGAGAGTCCGACCGCGATCTTCCATGCCCACGCGTTCGACGCTGCGAACCTGATCTTCGACGCTCTGCGCCGAAGCGCGCTTCAGGGAGAGGATGGCTACCTCGCCGTTCCACGGAGTGAGTTCCGCGCCGCATTGTTCGCCACGGAAGGTTACGACGGGTTCTCAGGAACCCTCGATTGCACCGACCTCGGTGACTGCCAGGTCGCCTCGCTGATCTCGATCTACGCTACGCCGGGCTGGCCCGTCGAAGGCGGTCGGCAGGACGCACCTCCCGTTTACAGCCAGAGTCTGACCCTGAGTGAAGTGCTTCCCTGAACGAATCAGGAAGCGGCGTCGGCGGTCTTCTTCCCGCCGGACTTCTTCTTGGCCGAGGACGTCTTGGCCGGGGCCTTCTGTGAGAAGGTCAACTCGCCGTCCGAGGAATCGACCTCGATGGTGTCACCCTCCGAGAAGTCACCTTCGAGGAGCCTCAGAGCGAGTTTGTCGACCAGCTGCTTCTGGATCACGCGTTTGAGCGGCCGGGCTCCGTAGACCGGGTCGTACCCCAGATTCGCAAGCAATTCGCGGGCCTTCTCGCTCATCTCGATCTCGAGCCCCTTCTCGGCGACTCGCCTGGTCAGAGCGGCGACCTGGAGTTCCACGATCTCTCCGATGTTCGCCTTGGTCAGGCGATGGAACAGCACCACATCGTCGATCCGGTTGAGGAACTCCGGCCGGAAGGTCGTCTCGAGAGCTTCGGTGACCTCGTTGCGCGTCTCCTCGCTGAGTTCACCCTTTCCCTTCTGGGCAGAGATTGCCTGTGACCCCACGTTCGAGGTCATGATCAAGACCGTGTTGGTGAAGTCCACGGTCCGCCCCAGACCATCGGTCAGGCGTCCGTCGTCCATCAACTGCAGCAGCACGTTGAACACATCGGGGTGTGCCTTCTCGATTTCGTCGAGCAAGATCACCGCGTAGGGGCGGCGCCTGACCGTCTCGGTCAACTGGCCCCCCTCCTCGTATCCGACGTATCCGGGAGGTGCCCCGATCAGCCTTGCGACCGAGTGTTTCTCCATGTACTCGGACATGTCGATACGAACCATCGCCTGCTCGGAGTCGAACATGAATTCCGCCAGAGCCCTCGCGAGTTCGGTCTTGCCCACTCCGGTGGGACCGAGGAAGAGGAAGCTCCCGATCGGCCGGTTCGGATCCGACAGCCCTGAGCGCGATCGACGCAGGGCACCGGAGACCGCGACGACCGCCTCTTCCTGACCGATCACCCGGTCGTGGAGCCGCTCTTCCATCTGGATCAGCTTCTCGACCTCTCCCTCCATCAGCTTCGAGACCGGGATGCCGGTCCACTTGCCGACCACCTCGGCGATGTCCTGCTCGGTTACCTCCTCGGTCAGCAATGAGCCTTCGCTGCGGTGCAGTTCGCCGAGCTTCTCTTCGCTGGCGAGTATCCGCTTCTCGATCTCGGGGATCCGTCCGTAGCGCAGCTCGGCTGCGCGCTCCAGATCCGCGTCTCTCTCGGCCTTTTCGGCCTCTCGCTGGGCCTCGTCCAGTTCCGCCTTGGCGCCCTTGATCTCGTCGATCGCGGACTTCTCATTCTGCCAGCGGGCCTTCATCTCGCTCGAGCTCTCGTTCAGCTCGGCTAGCTCGGCCTCCAGCGTGTCCAGCCGCTTCTTGGACGCATCGTCGGTTTCCTTCTTGAGTGCCTCACGTTCGATCTCGAGTTGCTGGATGCGGCGCTCGACCTCGTCGATCTCGGTTGGCATCGAGTCGATTTCGATCTTCAGCCGCGACGCGGCCTCGTCGATCAGATCGATTGCCTTGTCGGGCAGGAAGCGGTCACTGATGTAGCGATCCGAGAGGGTGGCCGCCGCGACGATCGCGGTGTCGGTGATCCGCACTCCGTGGTGTACCTCGTAACGCTCCTTGAGGCCGCGGAGGATGGCCACGGTGTCGCCGATTCCGGGCTCACCCACGACGACCGGTTGGAACCGGCGCTCGAGCGCCGGATCCTTCTCGATGTGCTTGCGGTACTCGTCGAGCGTGGTGGCTCCCACTGCCCTCAGCTCACCGCGGGCGAGCATGGGTTTGAGCAGATTCGAGGCATCCACGGCGCCTTCGGCTGCGCCTGCTCCGACGATCGTATGGAGCTCGTCCATGAACAGCACGATCCGTCCCTCGGCGTCCTGGATCTCCTTGAGTACTGCCTTGAGCCTCTCTTCGAACTCTCCCCGATATTTCGACCCGGCGAGCAGCGCGCCGATGTCCAGCGAGATCACCTTTCGGTCACGCAGGCTGTCGGGCACGTCACCCGAGACGACTCGCTGGGCGAGCCCTTCCACGATCGCGGTCTTGCCGACCCCAGGCTCACCGATCAGAACTGGGTTGTTCTTGGTGCGCCTCGAGAGCACCTGCACGACCCTGCGGATCTCCTCGTCCCTTCCGATCACCGGGTCGAGCTTGCCGCTCTCGGCCTCGGCAGTGAGATCACGGCCGTACTTCTCCAGCGCTCCGTAGGAATCCTCAGGGTTGGGAGAGGTCACGCGATGCGGACCGCGCATCTCCATGATCGCCTTGGTCAACTCCCCCTTGTCAGGGAGCAGATCGGCGACCGGGGAACGATCACCGTCGAGCCCGAGCAGCAGATGCTCGGTCGAGATGTACTCATCGGCCATCGCTTCGGCTTCGCGCTCGGCCTCTTGGATCACCCAGATCAGGGTGTCCGAGGGCCGGGACTGGGGGACACCTTCGCCGGTGACGCGGGGCAGTTGGTCGATCGCCTCTGTTGCCGAGGCTCGAACCGACTTGGGATCTGACCCCAGCTTGGTCAGCACGGGTGAGACCAGCCCTTCGGGCTGGTCGAGCAGGGCCAACAGGAGATGCGCAGGCGCGATCTCGGTGTTCTGGTGCTCGCTGGCTATACGAGAGGCCGCAGCGACGGCCTCTCCTGATTTGATCGTGAATCGGTCTTCTTGCATAGGAACGAAATCCTACTGCCTTAACACCAATTTGTCAAGATATCTAAGTCAGAACGACTTAGATCTATGTTTGTGTATGGCTATGCCTTGAGGATTTCCAGCAGATCCAGCTCGACCCTCTCCGGAGGCCCAGCGATCAGATCGGAGACGGAGTCGTTGAACGCGGCGAAATCCTCGTCGCTGTTGACTTCCTCTGCCAGACCATGCGGCAACACACCGATTCCTCTGACCAGTCCGCTCGCAGGATCCCCGACCAGCAGGATCAGTTCGTCGGACGGATGCTTCTCCTGGAAACGCTTTGCGAACTCGCCGTAGAGCTTGGCGACTTCCTCGTAGTGGCCAGGCTTTGCATGCAGGGTGAACTCGACCAGTGATGACATCGTCTACTCCTGTCTCGTTGATTGCGTGTCGGCAGGGTAGCCGTGTGAGCGTCAGCGGGCGCGGCCGCGCAAGCGCCAAGCGACCCAGAGCGCCGAGGCGGTCGCCAGACCGGCGGAGACCGTCCCCTTCATCGACGCCTCCCGAACGCTCTTCTCGCCGGATGCCCAGGCTGCACCGAAGATCGCAGTGTCACCTGCGTCGGCTGCAGCCACTGCGAGGGTCGATGCCAGCAGAGCCGTCCGGTCACCCTTGACCAGCGCTGCAGTCTCGGCAGCGCCCAAGACCAGATCCCGACCTCCTGCCAGGCGGGCCACCGCCAGCGTGGAGGCGGTCGGCTTCTCGAATCCCAGTGTCTTCAGGGTCAGTTCGGGGGCGATCATCAGACCGGCACCGATCGCGAGACGACCCAGCGCCAGCCCCGAGGCCAACAGCATCACGTCAGGTGCGCGGGCCGCAGGATCTGCACTCCCGAGTCCGGTCAGTTGTTCTTCGTCGCGGTAGATGACGCAACCCTACCGCGCCGCAGGAGGTGTCGCTACTTGGATCTTCCCCGGCGTTTGACTTCTATCCGGGTCGGACCGCCGGTTTGTCTGGGCTTGCCTACGCCGTGGCCTTCGTATGCTCCGTAAGGGACCATCTCCCCACCCACCGCCGAGCGCAGTCGTTCGAGCTCCGCGACCATTTCGCGCTCCATCCGGTCGGCTCGCTCGCGCATTCGCGCCATCTCGGCTCTCATCCGTGCCACCGACTCCTCCATCTCGAGCATGGCCACCACGCCCGCGAGATTGAGGCCCTGTTCGCTGGTCAGTTGCTGGATCCGTTGAAGTCGCTCGACGTCGGCCCGGGAGTAGAGCCGCGTGTTCTTGGGTGAGCGCTGTGGCGAGATCAAGCCTCGGGCCTCGTACATCCGCAGGGTTTGTGGATGCATACCGGCCAGATCCGCGGCGACCGAGATCATGAACACCCCCCTGGTCTCCTCGATCACCTCCTTCTGCTTGGGCTTGCGTCTTGCCGCCATCTTCCTACTCCACCTTGCCTGAGTCTCCGGACCGGTTCGAACTCGGCCCGGCGCCACGGGTGGCGGCGAGCATGCTCTCGCGCGGATCGTGGCCGTTCATCGCTTCGGCCAGTCCCTCCACGGCCTCGCGCTGCGAATCGGACAGCTCGGTCGGAACTTCGATCTTGACCTTGTAGTGGATGTCACCGCGACCCGATCCCTTCGGTCGTGGCGGACCTTCTCCCTTCAGTCGTTGCGAGGTCCCGTGCTGGGTACCCGCAGGAATCTTGATCTTCTTGGACCCGGACAGGGTCGGCACCTCGATAGTCGCCCCCTGCATCGCCTCGACGACCGAAACGGGCAGATCCACTTCGAGGTTTCCATCCGACCTCTGCCTGAAGACCGGAGAGGGAGCACCGCGCGTGGTGACGTAGAGATCTCCCGGCGGACCACCGTAGGGGCTCGGCTCACCCTTGCCTGCAAGCCTGATCCGGCTCCCGTCGTGGACGCCGGCAGGGATGTTCACCCTGAATTTCTTGGTCGTCCTGGCCGCACCGCCACCGCTGCAGTCGCTGCAGGGTGTCTCCACGATGTGGCCCCTGCCTCCGCAGGCCGGACATGGCTGGGAGATCGAGAAGAACCCCTGACTCTCGGCGTCGACGCCACGCCCGCCACAGCGCTCACACGGAACGGGCTGGGTTCCTGGCGCCGCTCCCGAGCCGTTGCAGGTCTCGCAGGCAGCGGTCATCGGAACCGCGACCTGGACCTGCGTTCCGTGGATCGCCTGATCGAAGCTGAGGGCTATCTCGGCGTCGAGATCGTTGCCGGGAACTTTGGCTTGGGCACCTCCACCGCCCCTACCGAACAGGTTGGAGAGAACGTCACCGAAGTCCTGAAACCCGCCAGGACCGGCGAAACCTGGCCCTCCGCCTCCTGGCGGGAATCCTCCCGCGCCGAACATCCCGCCCTGGTCGTACGCCTGACGCTTCTCGGGATCCGAGAGCGTGTCGTAGGCAGCCTGGATCTCCTTGAATCGCTCCTCGGCCTTCTCGTCGTCGGGGTTGCGGTCGGGATGCCACTGTCGGGCGAGCTTCCGGTAGGCCTTCTTGATCTCTTCATCCGAGGCCTCCTTGGAGACCCCGAGCACCTCATAGGGGTCGCGAGTCGGCATCTCTACCTCACTCGCTGACCACGACTCGCGCAGCCCTGAGAACAGCGCCATCGAGTCGGTAGCCACGGTCGAGTGTCTCGATCACCACTCCCGCATCCGTTCCCTCCACCGATTGGGCAGAGATCGCTTCGTGCAGACTGGGGTCGAACTTCTCGCCAGCAGGATCGTATGACTCCACCCCAGCGCGTTCCAAACCACCGCGGAGCTCGCGATAGATCAGCACGACGCCACGCCCCAGGCCGTCATCGGTCTGGGCATCCGGATCCGACGGGTCGATCCCCGCGGCCTTCAAGGCGAGTTCGAGATTGTCGAGCGAAGGAATCAACTCGCGAGCGAGCTCGGCCTTGCCACGGAGTGTGGCCTCCGCCGTCTCACCGGCCACCCGCTTGCGGTAGTTCTCGAAGTCGGCCTTGGTCCGCTGAGCCAGATCCAGATACTCGTCCCGCTCGCGTTGAGCAACGGCCAGTTCGTCCAGATCCTCTTCGACCTGAGCCTCGGCCTCCGCAGCGGCGTCAGCGGCAGGATGCTCGGCGACCGCCGGGTCGGCAGCGCCCTCCCAAGCATCCTGCTCGGCTGCGCTATCCGCCCCGGCGGTGCCGGA
>CAIUSP010000025.1 GCA_903901855.1 uncultured bacterium
ATCGACGGGGCAGTACGCTGAGCACGTTTCGCTGTTCGATCCGGACCTATTCCCGGTAGGTTCCCGCCCCGAGCCACTGTCCTAACCTCACCTCTTAATGTCTGATGAGGGCCGAGAAACCACGGGGAAGCGAGTCTACGCCCCTCGCATGCCCATCAACGAACGGCGCCGGCAGATCGTCGATGCAGCGGTAGATGAGTATCTCGACAAGGGTTTCTACGGGGCGAGGGTGGATTCGATCGCAGCTGCGATCGGGGTCTCGAAGCCGGTTCTCTACGGGGCATTCGAGTCGAAGGACCTGATTTCGGTCGCTGTGGTGGAGGAGACTCATCGCCGCGAGGCCATTGGATTGATGCAGGCAGGCGTTCTCGCGCTCTACGACCATCTACATCGTGGGGAGGTAGTCCCCCTCTACAAGTCCATCTTCCAGTTCGCGAGTGAGAACACGCGACTTTGCGAGTTCCTCTACTCGGACTTCCGCGGAGCACCACCCGAGGCGATCGAATTCCATGACGACGTCTTCAAGCAACGGGCGGCCGGTATCGCCTGGCACCTGGGCCAGTTCCTCGGTGAGAATCCCCAGGTCGAGGAGAGGCTCATCGTCTTCGCTGATCTGATCTCGACCCTAGGTCGGAGAGGGATGCTCTTGGTCGCGAGTGGGCAATCTGCCGATCCTGCATGGCTCGCAGAGGAATTGGGAACCGTCCTCGAGCGCGGGTTGCAGGCTCCATCGGCGACTTAGTCGGGCGCCGAGGTGGCCCCCGCAGGTAGTCTTACGCAGGCACCAGTCCGGCGCCTTGGCGGAGTGGTTACGCAGCGGCCTGCAAAGCCGTTTACGCCGGTTCGACTCCGGCAGGCGCCTTCTCCTCCTGCGAGATTCCTCCGCCTCGCCTAGGATTGTCCTGTGCGTTACCTGATCACAGGCGGCTCTGGCTATATCGGCAGCAGGCTGGTGGAGACGCTGTCGGATCGCCGAGAGGTCGAAAAGATCGTGATCTGCGATCTCGTCGCTCCTAAGCAGACCAACCCCAAGGTGGAGTACGCCCGCGCCGATGTCCGCGACGGTTCCGGGATCAAGGCGCTGCTCGAGCGCCATCAGGTCGATTGTCTGATCCACCTTGCCTTCATCCTCGACCCGATCCACGACGAAGCCCGGATGTACGACGTGGATGTGAACGGCACTGAGGCTGTCTTGAGAGCGGCCTCCGAGGCGGGCACGCAACAGGTGCTGGTGACTTCCTCGGCCTCTGCCTACGGTGCGTTTGCCGACAACCCCAAGCCGATCACAGAGGAGTGGCCTGTGCGGGGAGCGCCCGACTTCTCCTACGCACGCGACAAGGCCGAAGCAGACCGGGTCTGTCAGCTCTGGGCCGCAAATCACCCGGATCGCCGGATCGCGATCGTACGGCCGTGCATCGTCATGGGCCCGAACGTGGACAACTACATCGCTCGCGGCTGGACCAAGGCACCGTTCATGCCAATCCTCGACGGAGTAGACGAGGAGTTCCAGCTGGTGCACGAAGACGATGTCGTCTCGGCGCTGATCGCTTTGCTCGATGCCAAGGCGAGTGGTCCCTACAACCTCGCCGGTGATGGGCTCTTGACCTGGCGCCGATCTGCTGAGTTGATCGGCTTGAAGACCAGGGAGATCACGATGAAGCGGATGCGCAAGATCGCGGGCTTGACGTGGCGGCTGAAGCTTTCGAGTGCAGATGCACCACCCGGCAACCTCGAGTTCCTGCGCCACCCCTGGGTGGTCTCGACAGACAAGCTGAAGCGCGACACGGACTGGCAGCCCCGATACGACTGCGAGCAGACCTTCCAGATCACGATGGAGGCAAAGGGCAAGCCGTTCGCTTGAACTCTTGCGCGACTTGATGGTCGTGTTCGTGTTCTACGCTTCACAAGGTGTCAGGGAGACACCGGAATCGTTCATGAAACTCATACCCCTGAAAAGACTCCTTCTCGCGCCGTTGCTTGCGGCCGTCGCCGTTCTCGGCGCAAGCGCGAGCGCATCGGCGAATGTTCCGTTCAGTGTCGCCTATTCGATCAACACGAATGGAGGGTTCACCCAGGCCGCGAATACCTCGATGACCTGCGATCCGACCAACGAGGCCTGCCTGAATGCGCTCGAAGGCAACGGCAAGAGTTTGAACAACAACCAATACCCGGGCATGTATGTGGATGTGGACAGCGACCCGACAACCTTTTCCTCATCGAGTGCCACGCTGACATTGCCACCGGGTGCCGAGGTGCTCTACGCGATGCTGGCCTGGGGAGGGGACAAGAAGAATGCGAGCGTCGGAAACATCAAGATGGTGTCTCCCGGCGACTCCTCCTACACCTCTATCTCGGCTGATCAGGAGTGGAGCTCCAGCAGCAATTTCGCCGCCTGGAAAGATGTGACCGCGGCAGTACAGGCCGCCGGGGAAGGTGTCTATACGGTCGCGAATGTCCAGGGTGCAAACGGTCAGAAGGATTCCTACGCCGGCTGGCAATTGATCGTTGCCTATCGCGACAGCGAATCCCCTCCGCGGAACATCACGATCTTCCGTGGCTACCAGCGGATCTTCCAGAACAGCGATGTTCAGGTGCCGCTCAGCGGATTCCAGACGCCTGACAGCGGCGAGGTCAAGACCGATGTCGGTTTGTTCAGCTTCGAGGGAGACTTCGGACTGAGTGGTGACAGGGGCTACTTGAACGGACAAGAACTGATCGATCGCCTGAATCCCCAGAACAACGGATTCAACTCGACGGCCGCCAACAAAGGAACCTACCGCCCCGGGCGGGATCCGTCCTACAAGAACACCCTCGGCGTCGATTCCGATATCTTCGCGGCCGATGGCGTGCTCGGAAACGATGACACGACCGCGCGTATCCGTCTTGTGACCAGCTCCGACACCTACTACGTCGCCCAGGTCGCTTTTGCCACCGACCTGTACGCACCCGAGATACATGTCCAGAAGTCCGCTCAGGATCTGAACGGCGGCGACGTCCTTTCAGGTGACACGATTCGCTACACCGTCGAGACGGAGAACACGGGAGTCGACGGAGCCATCAATACGCTCATGACCGACACCCTTCCGCCCGGAGTCACCTATGTGCCTGGCTCGATGAACGTGCTCTCCGGTCCCGGAAGCACCGGTTCTCTTACCGATGCGGTCGACTCCGACGCTGGATTCATCGCCGCCGGAAAGCCGAACATCATCTTGGGGTCAGCCCCTCAGGCGCTCTTGCAGCCCGGTCAATCGTCGGTCGTCAGCTTCGACGTCACGGTCGATGCCGGGCATCCGACCAACTTCTCGATCGACAATGTGGCGCGGGTCACCTCCAACGGCCAGGCCCTGACCGATGCTGAATTTGCCAGCAGCTCGAACGCGCTCTTGGCGGTCACCGACAAGCCGATTCTCCTGCCGGATCTGGCGGTAGAACTTTCGCCTGAAGATGCGGTCGGCACCGCTGGTGAGCGGATCGTCTTCGAGGCCGAGGTGACCAACCAAGGGTCTGATGAGGCCACCGATTCCACCGCAAGCATCGATCTCGGTAGCGGGTTCTCGAGCCTGAAGGCAACGGCTGACAACGGCGCTCCATGCACTACGGCGGCTGCGATTGGCGAGGTCGAGTGCGATCTCGGCAGCTTTGCCCCGGGGGACGAGGCGACGGTGCGGGTGCTCGCAACTGCAGCAGATGAGCTCACCTCGACTGTGACGGCCGAAACCGCTACTCCTGATGCGGAGTTGGCCCTCGACAACAACAGCGATTCAGCCTCACTCGATGTTGCCGCCGGAATCACCAGCCTCAGTGTCAAGGTGACCCCATCCAAGAAGGCTCTGCGCCCGGGCGCAACAGTGGCATTGCGGGTGGCTGCTCGCAACACCGGCCTGACCAGATCCAAGGAGACTTACATCTGCCTTGCTGTGCCGAAGGCATTGATTCCCGTTTCGTTGGCTGGCGGTACGCTCGACGCCGGCAAGATCTGCTGGCAGTTCGGCACCGTTGGCTCAGGTGACTCTCGCGTCGTGGAGCCGACCTTCAGGGTTCTTCGCTCTGCACGAGGCACCTTGCGCGCGCCAGGGATCGCCAACGCAACCAATGCCGGCAAGGTTGCTCACCGCGGCGAGGTAGCGGTGGTCAGTGCTTCGCAGCCCAAGCCGCGCCCAGTAACCGGCTAGCGCTGGGCCTTCGAATCCGGCGTCTCAGCCGCCTGAGATCCAGGTGATCGCGGCAGAGAATACGAACCCCGATGCCGCCAAGACTCCTGCCCATCGCTTGACCCCGCGGATGGCGATCGGGACCATCTCGTTGATCACGACTACCAGTAGCGCGCCTGCCGCGATGGCCTGGATCAAGGCGATCAGCTCGTCGCTGCGTCCGTAGAGAAGCGAGTAGCCCGCAGCGCCCGCAGCCGCACCGATAGCAACGACGACTCCGAACCTGAACAGGATCTTCGACAAGGAGTAGCCGCCTGCCAGGAGCGCTGCTGCCACCCCGATCGCCTCAGGCAGACCCGCGATGAAGATCGA
>CAIUSP010000026.1 GCA_903901855.1 uncultured bacterium
CGTCTTCAACGATCACCTGCCCGAGATCTACTCCGCATTGACCATCAAGGTCGCTGGCGAGGACGGGCGACCGCCTCTCGATCTGGTCTGCGAGGTCCAGCAGCACCTCGGTGACGACCGTGTGCGCGCGGTCGCCATGGACGCCACCGACGGACTCCGTCGTGGCGACGAGGTGGTCGATACCGGTGGCCCGATCACCGTTCCCGTCGGGCGTGGAACCCTCGGGCGGATCTTCAATCTGCTCGGGGAGCCGATCGACGAGGGCCCCGCGGTCGAGGCTGACGACCACTGGCCGATCCATCGATCCGCCCCCGACGTCGAGGACCTGACTCCTACCCAGGAGATCCTCGAGACCGGGATCAAGGTGATCGATCTGCTCGCTCCATACGCCAAGGGCGGCAAGGTCGGTCTGTTCGGCGGCGCCGGCGTGGGCAAGACCGTTCTGATCCAGGAGTTGATCCGCAACATCGCAGAGGAGCACGAGGGTCTCTCGGCCTTCTGCGGAGTCGGTGAGCGCTCCCGTGAGGGCAACGACCTCTGGCTCGAGATGAAGGAATCCGGAGTCATCGACAAGACCATGCTGGTCTTCGGACAGATGAACGCGCCGCCCGGAGCGCGTCTGCGAGTCGCGCTGTCGGGCCTGACCATGGCCGAGTACTTCCGCCAGCAGGGCGGACAGGACGTGCTTCTGTTCATCGACAACATCTTCCGGTTCGTCCAGGCCGGATCCGAGGTATCGGCCCTGCTCGGCCGTATGCCTTCGGCGGTGGGCTACCAGCCCACCCTCGAAACCGAGATGGGCGAACTGCAGGAGCGGATTACCTCGACCCGCGAGGGATCGGTCACCTCGGTCCAGGCCATCTACGTGCCTGCGGACGACCTCACCGACCCGGCACCGGCGTCGGTGTTCGCCCACCTCAACGCGACAACGGTTCTCACCCGGTCGCTGGTGGAGCAGGGCATCTACCCGGCGGTCGATCCTCTCGATTCGACCTCGACCATCCTCAAGCCCGACATCCTCGGCGAGGAGCACTACCAGACCGCGATCAAGGTCCAGGAGACCCTGCAGCGCTACAAGGAACTCCAGGACATCATCGCGATTCTCGGTATCGACGAGCTGTCGGACGAGGACAAGTTGATCGTCACCCGGGCGAGGAAGATCCAGCGCTTCCTCTCACAGCCCTTCTTCGTGGCTTCGCAGTTCACCGGCCGCGACGGCGAGTACGTGCCGGTCGCAGAGACGGTGCGCGGTTTCCGCGAGATCGTCGACGGCATGCACGACGAGATCCCTGAGCGTGCCTTCTACATGCAGGGCGGTATCGACCAGGTGCTCGAGGCCGCCAAGACGATGACCGACGAGGACGAGTAGCGGTCGGAGATGGCTGAAGAGGGACACACCCTCCAGGCGGAGGTCCTCACCCCCGAGGGGGAGGTGTTCAGCGGGCAGGTCCGCCAGCTCTCCACGCGCACGAGCGTCGGAGAGCTCGGTGTGCTGGCCAATCACGCACCGGTTCTCGCACGACTGATGCCGACCGAACTGCGGCTGCACATGCCGGATGGCGAGATCCGCCGCTTGGCGCAGGCAGAGGGCTGGCTGCAGGTGTTCGCCAACCGTGCGCTGGTGCTGGTCGGGGAGGCCCACGAACCGGGCGATCTCGATTCGAGCGACCTCCGGGCGAAGCTCGAGGATGCAGAGAAGCGTCTCGCGGAATCGGAGTCAGGCTCCGCCGCCTACATCAGGGCCGAGACCGACAAGGCTCGGGCAGAGGCCTTCCTCACCGTCGCAGGTAACTAGGTCGCGGCAAGAGGGGCTCCGGGGCCGACGGCTCCCACCTCCTACGATCTCACGATGGACGAAGTAGCACTCGCCGAGCGCCTGATCACCTTCGATACCTCGAACGAGGACGGCATCCGCCTGGCGGCGGAGTTCGTCGGCGGTTGGCTCGAATCACGCGAGATCTCGGTCGAGTCAGGAACGGCCCGGGGTCTGCCGGTGACCCGGGCGGAGGTGGGACCGGACGACGCTCCCACCCTGGTCCTGCACGGCCATCTCGACGTCGTGCCGGCTCTCAGCGGTCAGTTCGAGCCTCGCATCGAGGGGGATCGACTCTACGGTCGCGGCGCCTACGACATGAAGGCCGCCCTGGCAGCGATGATGCTGGTCTGCGACGAGCTCAGGAATCAGGACGAAGTCAGGGTCAGGCTCGGAATCGTCTGCGACGAGGAGTCGGAGGAGGAGGAGGATCGCGGCAGTGACGCCCTCGTCGATGCGGGCTTCCTCGGTGACTTCGTGATCACCGGCGAGCCGACCAACCTCCAGGTGGGTGTGCAGGCGAAGGGAGTGTTGGGTGTGCGTCTCGTCGTCAACGGTCGGTCGGCACACGGTGCCACGCCGTGGCTCGGTGACAACGCGATCGTCAAGGCCGTGGAGGTATTCCGGGCAATCGAGTCTCTACCCTTCGCCAGAGAGAGTTCAGCCTTGTTCGACCGGCCCTCTGTGAATCTCGGTCGCATATGGGGTGGCGACGCGCTGAACAAGGTGCCTGACCGTTGCACGATCGACGTGGACATTCGATATCTGCCAGAACAGGAGCCCGACACAGTCCTCCGCCAGGTGACGGAGCTTCCCGACGTGGAACTCGTCGAGACCTTCCCTAGGCCGCCGGCCGTGGTCGATCCTGCCTCACCGCTGGTTCAGGCGCTCTGTGAAGCCGCTTCTCCGCATCATCCCGAGCGGGTGATGAGTGTCGGCCGCGACGGAGCCTCGGATGTCGTCTCCTTTCTCAAGGCCGGAGTGCCTGCGGTGGAGTTCGGTCCGGTGGGAGATGGCCATCACGGGCCCGATGAGTGGGTCTCGATCTCCTCGCTCCACAGCTACAGGCGCTCTCTGCTCGATTTCTGTAAGCGGTTGCCGGAGGTGGTCGGATCGTGATCGACGACGGCAAGGGCAAGCCGGACCGCGAGGGCGATGACTTCCTCGAAGACCTCGAGATAGACCTCGACGACACGGTTGTAATGCCCGGCAAGGGGGAGAAGGCCGGAGCGGCGAAGAAGCCGGTCGCGAAGAAGCCAGCCGCGAAGAAGCCGGTCGCCAAGAAGCCAGCGCCGAAGAAGCCGGTCGCCAAGAAGCCAGCCGCGAAGAAGCCGGTCGCCAAGAAGCCAGCCGCGAGGAAACCGGTCGCGAAGAAGCCTGCGTCCGCCAAGAAACCGGCACCGAAGAAGCCGCCGGTCGAACTCGGCGACGAGACCAAGGAACACTACGCGGCTGTCGTCTCGGCCGAGACTCGCGAATACCAGGTGCCCGACAGCGAAACCTCTGAGCACGTGACCCAGATCGCTGCAGCCGGCGGCGGCTTCGGAGCCGGAGACGCAGCCGGGGATGCACTGCCTGGCAGCGGCGGCCCGAGCAAGGTCTCGCTCTGGCTCCGCTTCACCGCTGCCGCCTTCCTGATCGTCGTCTCGGTCGCAGCGGCGACCTCGGTCACCGTCCTTCGCTACTTCTCCGACATCGCCAGTGCTCTCGGGCAGGGCGGAGGCCTGAGCGGTCTCGACAACCAGCTTGCGAATGTAGACGGGGGCGCTCCCCAGACGATCCTGCTGATCGGCTCGGATCTCCGGCCCGAATACAAGAAGTCCGAGTTCCGCGGTCTTTCCGACACGATGATGTTGCTGCGGATCGACCCCGACAAGCAACGCATGGCGCTGCTTTCCTTCCCGCGCGATCTACAGGTTTCCGTACCCGGATATGGCACAGGGAAGATCAACGAGGCCTACGCGTACGGCGGAACCAAACTCACACTGAGGACCCTCAGAGAGCTGACCCGTTCGTCGCAGCTGCCAGATGGCCTCCCGATCAACCATGTGGTCAACGTCGACTTCGAGGGGTTCGCCCGCGCGGTGAACTCGATCGGTTGCGTGTTCGTCGATGTCGATCATCGGTATTACCACTCGAACGACAACACCACCGAGGACTACGAGGAGATCGATCTCCAGCCCGGCTACCAACCTCTTTGCGGGTTCAACGCTCTCGACTTCGCCCGGTATCGCCACACCGACAACGACCTCGTGCGTGCCGCTAGACAGCAGGAGTTCCTTCGCGAGGCACGTAACAGGGTTCCACCGGAGACGCTCTTCTCGGATCGCAAGGAGCTCGTCTCGATCTTCACCGAGCACACTAGCTCCGATGTGGACAGCGTCCAGGAGATGATCCAGTTGCTGAAGCTCGTGGTGGAGGCGCGCAGCTCGGAGTTGCGTCAGGTCGAGCTGCCGGTGGATATCGGACCAAGTTTCGTCTACGCCTCCGATGCGTCGATCCAGGCTGCTGTCGATCAGCTGCTCGGTCTCAAGGGCAAGACGCTTCCTGCCGAGCCGCCGAAGGCCGAGAAGAAGTCCAAGCCCGCGCCGGCGAAGCCGAAGAAGTCCAAGCCGCGAAAGATCGAGTCGCTCGCGAACGTCTCCCTCGAGCCGACCAGCTACGGCAAGGTATTGGTGAGGGGTCTGTTCAACTACGTCCCGAGTGCGTCCCTGCCGCTCTACTACCCGACCGTCCTCCCTTCGGGAAGCGACTTCGCCCAGAAGCCGCGTGGTTACGAGATGAACCACGTCGGCCCGGATGCCCCGCCTCGCGGTCAACGGGCGTCCTACAAGTGGGTCTTCTCCTACCCGGGGATGAACGAGTACTACGGCTTCCAGGGCACTGCATGGAAGAACCCTCCGATCCTCCAGTCCCCGTCTGAGGAGCGCACCTTCGGCGGCCAGGATTACATGCTCTTCTACGACGGCGGGCGCCTGCGCTTGGTGGCCTGGAAGAACGATGAAGGTTCCTTCTGGGTTTCGAACACCCTGACCGAGGCGCTGTCATCTCGGGCGATGATCGAGATCGCTCGGGGGATGCGTGAGTACAAGAGGCCTGGAGCCGTCGGCAAGTAGCCGGGGGAAACTCGATCGATGAGCGCGAAGGGCAGTGCAGCACCGGTCGGCGTGGTCGGCTGCGGTTGGGTGGGTCTGGTCACCGCCGCCGGTTTCGCCGAGATGGGGAAGCAGGTGATCGGAGTCGAGTCCGACCCCGAGCGGCTGGCCTCTCTCCGCTCCGGCGAAGTGCCGTTCCACGAGCCCGAGCTCGCCGAGGTCCTCGAAGCCTGCTCGGAGAGGATCGAGTTCACCGACCGGATGCAGGATCTCGCCGACTGCGAAGTCGCCTTCGTCTGCGTAGGCACACCGTCCTCGGAGACGGGCGAGGCTGATCTCTCCGCTGTCGATGCTTCCACCGGTGCTTTAGCCGCGCTCGAAGGTCCTGCGATCGTGATGAAGAGCACCGTTCCTGCCGGCACGGGCGCCCGAGTCCGTGAGGCTAATTCCGGCGCTCTCTACGTCTCCTGTCCCGAGTTCCTCCGAGAAGGTTCGGCTCTCGAGGACTTTCGCTCTCCCGCTCGAGTGGTGATCGGTGCGGACGAGGGCTCCGACCGAGCAGCAGACCTCGTGGAGGATCTCTATCGACCTCTGGGAGCCCCGATCCAGCGAACCGGTCTCGCCAGCGCCGAGATGATCAAGCTCGCCTCCAACGCATTCCTCGCCACCAAGATCAGTTTCGTGAACGAGATAGCCAACGTCTCCGAGCAGGTGGGAGCGGACGTGACCGAGGTGGCTGAAGGGATGGGGCTCGATCCGCGGATCGGGGCAGGGTTCCTCAACCCCGGCCTCGGTTACGGAGGTTCCTGTTTCCCCAAGGACGTGCGGGCTCTGCAGGCCCTTGCGGGCAGCTCCGGATACTCCTTCCAGTTGCTGAGCGCGGTGATAGAGGTGAACGACCGCCAGAAACAGCGGGTGATGGAGAAGCTCGCCTCGAACCTGGGCTCGCTCGCTGGCAAGCGGGTGGCCCTGCTCGGCCTCTCCTTCAAGCCGGGAACCGACGACATGCGCGAGGCTTCGAGCATCTTCCTCGCCCACCGTCTCGCGGAGGCCGGGGCCGAGGTGGTCGGGTACGACCCCGTTGCCCGCGAGATGGCTCAGACCGTGCTGCCCGAGGTCTCCCTGGCGGAGACTCCACTGGCGGCTCTCACGGAGGCTGACGCTGCAGTCTTGGTCACCGAGTGGCCAGAGCTGATCGCTCTCGACTGGTCTGCGGCTGCGGAGGCGATGTCCGGGAACCTCGTGGTCGACGGCCGCAACTGCCTGCCGATCGACGATCTCGTCGGCTGCGGGCTGGTCGTCGAGTCGATCGGTCGCCCACGCCGCGAAGGCGACACCTGATGCAGGCCGTAGTGCTCGCCGGGGGCGAAGGGACCCGCCTTCGACCCCTTACCGAGACGGTCCCGAAGACCGTCCTGCCACTCTGCGGCAGACCATTCACCGCCTACACGATCGACTGGCTGGAGCGGCACGGGGTCGATGAGGTAGTCCTCTCCTGCGGCTACCTCGCCGATGGCATGAAGTCGGCCCTCGAGGGGGCTACCGGTCCGCGTCTGGTCTTCGAGGTCGAGCCCGAGCCGCTCGGAACCGCAGGAGCGATCGGACACTGTCGCGATCTGGTGGGAGACACCTTCTTCGCGATGAACGGCGACGTCCTCTCGGACCTCGACCTCACGAGCCTCGTCGAGGCGCATCGGGCGAGCGGAGCGAGGGCGACGATCGGCCTCTACCCGGTCGACGATCCGACCTCCTACGGTCTCGTCTTCCGCGACTCCGACGGCAAGGTCTCGGAGTTCCGCGAGAAGCCCGAACCAGGCAGTGATCCGGGCACCGACGAGATCAACGCCGGTATCTATCTCCTCGACGCTTCCGTCTTCGATCTGATCCAGCCGGGCAAGCCGGTCTCGATCGAGCGAGAGGTCTTTCCGGTCCTCGCGGCCGAGGGCTCGCTGACCGGAGTCCGACTCGAGGGTTACTGGCTCGATATCGGTACTCCCGACAGATTCCTCCAGGCGACCGAGGACATCCTCTCCGGACGGGTCCGCACCGTCCTCGGCCGAGACGGAACCGCCGATGGCGTCCATCTCTCCGAAGATGCGGTCGTTTCGGAGTCGGCCACGCTGATCGGTCCGTCGTTGATCGGTCCCGGAGTCGTGATCGAATCGGGCGCGACGGTCGGTCCGGGCACGGTGCTCGAGTCGGGTTGTCGCATCGGCGAAGGGGCCAGCGTCTCCGGCTCTGCGCTCTTTCCGGACTGCTCGGTCGGCGAGGGGGCGACGGTCGCTGGCTCGATTCTCTCGGCGGGAGCTCAGGTCGATCCCCGCGCGGAGGTGCCGGATGGCACCGTGGCCGCCGAAGGTGAAAGGCTCTCTGGTTGAGATGACCGACGAACCACTGGCACGAATTCGCGAAAACGACCCGAGCGGGCTGCTCGACGACGTACTCTCGTTGGGCGATCACCTCCGCGATGCGCTCTGGCGAATCTCCTCCGCGGGACTCGAGGAGAGGGAGGCGCCGATGGCCCTGGTCTGCGGGGTCGGGGGATCCGGCGTGGGTGGGGACCTCGCGGCGGCCGCCTACGGTGACCGCCTGACCAAGCCCCTGATCCCGGTGCGGGGATACGAGATCCCGAGTTGGGCGCCGACCGATTCGCTCGTCTGCTGCTCGAGCTACTCCGGAGAGACCGAGGAGACCCTCGCCTGTTTCGCCGCCGCCGAAGCCCTCGGAGCGCCGAGGATTGCCGCCACCACCGGAGGCGCTCTTGCCGATGCCGCCCGGGCCGACGATGTGCCCGTGATCGGCCTGCCGGGGATCCTCCAGCCGCGTGCTGCGGTCGCCTACATGTTCGCCGTCGCCGCCGAGGCGGCGCGCCTCGCAGGCTGTGCACCTGGACTGCACGCGGAGATCGACTCGGCCGCCGCGCATCTCGACGCGCGCAGAGAAGTCATCTCGGAGCGATCACTCGAGATCGCCGAACGGATAGGTGAGGCGACTCCGATCGTCTACGGCAGCGACCTGACCGATCCGATCGCCTACCGCTGGAAGTGTCAGGTGAACGAGAACGCACTGCGGCAGTGCTTCAAGTCCAGCCTGCCGGAGGCCGATCACAACGAGATCGCGGGCTGGGGCGGAGGCGGTGGATTCGCGGCGGTGATGCTGCTCGACTCCGATCAGCACCCGCGAGAGCGGGAACGATTCGAGTTGACCGGCGAGATCATCTCGGCGACAGAGGGCTCGCCGGCCGTGATCATCTCGGAATCCGAGGGCGAGACCCGCACCGCCCGGATGTTCGAGGCTGTGATGCTGGGTGACCTGGTGTCGCTTCAGTTGGCCGCCATGGCCGGCA
>CAIUSP010000027.1 GCA_903901855.1 uncultured bacterium
GCACGCTGATAGGAGGAGCCAACACCGGGTTGGTCCTTGCAACCGGACCCCTCACCATCGAGGACAGCACCCTCCGGGATAACGTCGCCCCCCAGGTCGCGGGAGTGTTTGTGGCGGTGGATGGAGAGGCAGAAACCATCATCGACTCTTCCACCTTCAGCGGCCTTAGTGCTTCGTGCGTCAGTTCTGTCGTCGATGTCAGCACCGACGGCGAGTTTGGCAGCGGCGAGATCTCGATAACCAACTCGACCTTCACGGGCAATACCGTCACCGACGGGGAGTGCCTTCGCGCGCACATCGCCAGCTCTGGCTCCCTGACCATGGAGAGTTCGACCTTCGCTGGCAACACGGGCGTTCCAGACAACGACAACGGCGACGGCGAGCTGTTCAGTTTCACGACGATGACCCTCGGCAACAACATCATCGTCGGTGATCCAAACGCCGAGGCCACCTGCCAGCCCAGTAGCGGTACGGCCACCAGCCTCGCCGGAAACGTGATCAGCGACGGCACGGTCGGCTGCGACGACTTCGTCGGCGGTGCTGCTCCCTCCCTCCAGACCAAGGTTCTGGAGTCGGCGATCGAGCTCGGCCCCCTCGCCGACAACGGCGGCCCGACCGAGACGATGGCTCTCGGCGCCACCTCTGTAGCCCGCGGGGTTGCGATCTCAGCCGAGTGTCCGGAAGACGACCAGCGCGGCGTAACCCGCGGCACTCCCTGCACCTCGGGCGCCTGGCAGGAAGCCTCAGTCAACGGCAAGCCGACGGTGAAGCAGAAGGGGCGTGCGGGAAAGGACTCGCTCACGGTCCGGGTACGCTGCGCCGACTCCGGTCCCTGCCGGATCCGCCTGAGCGGTGTGCTCAAGGGCGGCAAGGGCAAACTGAAGTCGAAGACCGTGAAGGTGCGAGCAGGCGGCAAGACGGTCGAGCTGCCCTACACCCCACAACTTGAGCGAGATCTCCGCTCCAACGGCGGCTCTGGCTCGGTGCGGGTCCGTGCCAAGGAGATCGGCGGCGGCTCTGCCAGCACCCTGGTGCGGGTCACCCTGCCCGATCCGGTTACCGGCTAGGCCTTATACCCTAAGGTTCGGCACCGAATTTTCCGCATTGGAATGCGGAAAAGTAGGTCCGGCGGCTGGCTTAGGTTCTACTCCCGTGTGGGTCGTTCGACTCAGCGAGAAGCAACTCGAGGTGCTCCGCGCGGTGATCCGCTCGGAGCGTCATCGCGGTCCCGCGCTAGAGGGAGCGCTCGAGGCGCTGGACCTCGCCCGCTATGACGATCTACCTGAAGCGCAGCTCCCCTGGATAGAGGTCGCTCACGAAGCAGAGCGCCAAGGAGTCTCGGAGGCCGATGTGATCTGGGACATGTCAGGCCGTCTGCCCGAGAAGGCTTGTGAGCCGATCGACCTGACGGCACGTCTACACGAAGTCCTCGATGACGACTACGACGACGACGGAGAGTTCGAAGCCGACGAGCGCTGGGCTGCCTGAGTCGCCCGGCTGACCTGACCGCCCGAGCTGAAGCTCAGCTCGAGTAGTCGAAGAAGCCCGCGCCGGACTTGCGGCCGAGCTTGCCCTCTCCGATCAGCTCGGCGAGCCGCTCCGGGGGCTTGTGCGCCTCGTCGGCGCTTTCGGCATAGAGTGCCTCGCCGATCGCCTGCGACACGTCCAACCCGACCAGATCCAGCAGCGCCAGTGGGCCGAGCGGATGCGCGGCACCGAGATTCATGCAGCTGTCGACATCTTCTGCCGGCATCCCCGAGGCGGTCTGGAAGCGCACCGCATCGAACAGATACGGGAAGAGA
>CAIUSP010000028.1 GCA_903901855.1 uncultured bacterium
CGCGTGTCGACGGGTGAATTCAGCGACGGCAGGACCGCCGGACCGAGCCTCTGTGAACGGCCGAAAGACCGGGCTTGTTCGGTCGAAGGCACCGATGCGCCAAGGCACCTCCGCGTCGGCCGAAACCGGTGAGCCCCATTGCGCCGGAGACAGCGCGCCAAACTCCGCATTGAAGCGGGAGGGTTCGAGGGAGTCGCCGCCAAAGAAGAAGAGTCCACCACCCTGATCGACCCAGGTATTGAGTGCGGCGATGGCGTCACCTGGCAGGGATCGCATCGCCGGCAGGAGCACGACTTCGGGGGGCGCTTGTGTGCCGTTGTGTGCCACGGCGGCCGCTAATGCCTCTGGGCGGAGGATTTCCACCACGAACCCTCCTTGGCCCGAATTGGTGCTGCCGAAGAACGGGTCGAGGGCGGCGGCAATAAAGAAGGTCTGCTCTTCGAACGAACGAACTTGATTGCGGCTTTCCACGGCGACGACGCGGATGCGTTCCGGGACTTGGAATGCCAGTCGGCGGACATTGTCCTCGGCCAATGCGTCGGATACTTCCAATTGGACTTCGGCCTCATGCCAGCCGGCGTTGAGTCGCGGCAGCGTCCATTCGAGAGAGTCCGAGACACCGGCTCCGCGGGAGAAGGTGACTTTGGAAAGGGTCTGCCCATCGAGGACGCACCGGACCGTGTGATTTTGCACCGGCTGGTCTCCGTAATTGGCGACGATGATCGACAGGGGTCCATTGGGTTCGGCGGGAAGTCGGAGATCGGTGACGGCCACATTGGGTGAGACTGAAGGACCGACTCGGATGAATTGGATCGGCAGCCACCGCGGCAGAGAAACGCGCTCGAGTCGGTCCACCCCGGTCCGCTGGAGGTCGCCGATGACGGTGACGGAGGCGGAGCCGGGTGAATTTAGGGTAGCCACGAGCGACAAGGCCTCCCGAAGCGCCTCGGTGAGATCGCCGCGACTGGAGGTGGGTTGGAGATCCTTCAGTCGATCCAGAATCAGGGAGGGCGGTCCAAAACTAGAAAGCACCTCCGGGCGCTCCCCGATCCCGATCAGCGCGGCTCGATCGCTCTCGGTCAAGGAGGCGAGGATGCGGCGGGCCTCCGCCAATGCGGTCGGCCAGCGGGGTTTGCCAGCATCAATGGCCCGCAGGCTGAGGGACCGATCAAGCACCAGGATCACATCTTGGTGCTTGGGTCGTGGTGTTCCACCCCAGCCCTCCGGGAGGTAGGGTCGGGCGAAGGCGAGGACGATCAGCGCGAAGACCAGCAACCGGAGCAATAACAACAACAGGTTCCGCAGCTTGCGTCGGGAGGAGCTGCGGGTGTCCATCACCTCGAAGAAGCGCAGCGTGCTGACCCGCATCCGCGGATTGCGCTGTTTGAGCAGGAGGTGCAGCAGCACGGGAATCCCGAGGCCTGCGAGGGCAGACAGCAGGAAGGCATGGGTGAAGAGGAAGGGCATGCCGGAGGTCAGTGAGTGGGCTGTGGCTCGTTGAGGTGATTCACAGGTACCCCCTCCGGTCGAGGTAGGTCATGAGGGCCTGGTCGAGGGGCTTGCCGGTCGAGAGGCGCACGTAGTCGAATTCGTAGCCGTCGCAGGCGCTCTTCAACCGATCACAGAAGGATTCGAGCCG
>CAIUSP010000029.1 GCA_903901855.1 uncultured bacterium
CGGTTCAAGGTGACGGTTGCGACCCCGTCGACGACCTCGTAAAGGAGCTCTTCAGGCATGCGGTGAGGAGGCTAATGGATTCACAGCCGGGGACCCACGCCCAACGACCCTACCCAGAGTGACCGATTACACAGACCGTTCCCGCACTCCGCGTGAGCCAGCAGGTATCTTTCCGAGTCTGGTACCGCAAATCCGGTCGGCAGCCGCTGGACTTTCCCGAGGCGCCGAACCGGCCAACTCAAGCGAAAAGGAGCCAAGAAGTGGCCACCAAGACCAAGGACTCGACCACGACCAACGGCAATGGCAATGGCAATGGAGCGTCAGCTGTCGTCAAGCCCGACTACGAAGGCGTCAGCCAGAAGCACTTCATCTTCAGCGATGAACACGAGCAACTTCGTGAATCGATCCGCGCCTTCGTGCAGAAGGAACTCGCCCCCCACGCTGAGGAGTGGGAGGAGACCACCTTCCCGAACTCGGTCTTCGAGCGGATGGGCGAGCTCGGCTTCCTCGGACTCGACAAGCCCGAGGAGTACGGCGGACAGGGTGGCGACTACTACACCTCCCTGGTCCTCGCCGAGGAACTGACCCACGCCCACTCCGGCGGTCTTGCGATGGGCGTTGCGGTCCACACCGACATGGCGATGCCCCCGATCCTCGCCTTCGGCACCGAAGAGCAGAAGCAGGAGTGGGCGGTCCCAGCGATCCAGGGCAAGAAGATCCTCTGCCTCGGCATCACCGAGCCAGATGCAGGATCCGACGTCTCGGCGATCAAGACGACCGCCAAGAAGGATGGCGACGAGTACGTGATCAACGGTTCCAAGACCTACATCACGAACGGCCATCGCTCCGACGTGATCGTGCTGGTCACGAAGACCGATACCGAGGCTGGCTACGACGGCTTCACCCTGTTCCTCGTCCCGATGGACACGGAGGGTGTGATCCGCGAGAAGAAGCTAGAGAAGCTCGGGATGCACGCATCCGACACAGCGCTGCTCGCCTTCCAGGACGTGCGCGTCCCGGAGTCGGCGGTACTGGGCGAGATCGGCAAGGGCTTCTACCACATCATGTGGGAGCTCCAAGGAGAGCGTCTGATCGGCGCCGCCGGCTGTGTCGCCGGGGCCGAGAGGGCATTCGAGAAGACCCTCGAGTTCGCCAAGGAACGGAAGGCGTTCGGTCGCCCGATCGGAAACTTCCAGGCCATCCGCCACAAGTTCGCCGACATGGCGACCAAGATCGAGTCTGCTCGCCAGCTCACTTACATGACCGCGTGGCGGTTCAACAACGGTGAGTATCCGGTTCGGGAGATCTCGATGGCCAAGCTCTACGCGGCCCAGGTCGCCTGCGAGGTCGCCGACGAGTGCCTGCAGATCCACGGAGGCGCCGGATACATGAAGGAGTACGGCATCGAGCGGGTATGGCGCGACATGCGTCTCAACCGCATCGGGGCCGGCACCGACGAGGTCATGCTCGACGTTATCGGTCGCTCTTACGGCCTCTAGGCCGGCGGTGGAAGTCAAGGGTATCCCCGAGGCGCCGGCCAGCCGGCGCCTCGTTCCACCCTTCACCGAGGAGCACTCCGAGCTTCGCGAATCGATCCGCTCTTTCGTCGAGCGGGAGCTGTCGCCCCACGTCGACCAGTGGGAAGAGGAGAGGTGGTTCCCCGACTCGGTGATCGAGCGGATGGGCGAACTCGGGTTCCTGGGACTCGACAAGCCCGAGGAGTACGGCGGACAAGGCGGTGACGCGGTGCACGAGGCCGTATTGGCCGAGGAACTGGCCCGGTGCGGCTCCGCCGGACTCGCGGCCGGTATCGGGGCTCACGTGGCCATCGCCACTCCACCGGTCTGGAAGTTCGGAACCGAGGACCAGCGACAGCGCTACGTGGTGCCGGCGATCAAGGGCGAGAGGATCGCGGCGCTCGGTATCACCGAGCCAGATGCCGGCACGGATGTCGCCTCCCTGAGGACCCACGCCGAGAAGGTCGACGGTGGTTGGCAGGTGAACGGTGAAAAGACCTACATCACCAACGGGGTGCGGGCCGGGTTCCTGGTCGCCGCGGTTCGGACGGGGGGAGAGTCGCACGACGGCATCTCGTTCCTGATCATCGACACCGACCAGCCCGGGTACCGCGCATCGAAGCTCGAGAAGATGGGCTGGCACGCGTCGGATACCGCGCTGATCTCGCTCGAGGACGTGTTCGTCCCCGAGGAGAACCTGCTCGGGGAAGAGGGTGGTGGCTTCAAGTTGATCATGGCCAACTTCCAGTGGGAGAGACTCTTCATGGCGCTGGGGTCGGTCGCGGGGATGGAGCGGTGTTTCGAGCGGACCCTGGAGTTCGCCCTCGAACGCGAGGCGTTCGGTCGCCCGATCGGCAATTTCCAGTCGATCCGGCACAGGTTCGCCGGGATGGCGACCACGATCGAGGCGGGGCGGGCGATCACCTACCAGGCCCTCCGACGATTCGTCGCCGGCGAGGACGCCACCCGCGAGGTGACCATCGCCAAGCTGAAGACCCAACGCGACGCATTCGAGGTGGCCGACACATGTCTGCAGATCCACGGCGGCGCCGGATACATGGTCGAGTACGGCATCGAGCGGGCTGCCAGGGATGCCCGACTGGGTCCGATCGGCGGCGGAACCGACGAGATCATGCGGGAGATCCTCGGCAAGCTCTCGGGCCTCTAGGGTCCGGTCGGCTCTCGGGCTGCCCCGATCCCGCGAAATCGTCAAGAATGGCCGCAGCCGAGTCCTCCATAACTTGGAAGTCGACCCGCGGTTGACGCGGGCGGTAAATCAGAGACGAAAGGAAGCCCAAATTGGGACTGCTTGACGGAAAGAGCGCAATCATCACCGGATCAGCGCGAGGGATTGGTCGCGCGACCGCGGAACTCTTCGTTGCCGAGGGAGCGAAGGTCCTGATCAACGACCTCGATGCCGATGTGGCCGAAGAGGCATCCAACGAGATCGACGGCGAAACCGCTGTCTTCGCGGGAGACCTGACCGCCGACGGAGCGGCCGACGATCTGGTCAAGGCAGGGCTGGACGCCTTCGGCGAGATCGACATCGTGGTCAACAACGCCGGCTACACCTGGGATGGCGTCGTCCACAACATGTCCGATGAACAGTTCCAGGCCATGCTCGACATCCATACCGTGGTGCCGTTCAGGGTGATCCGTGCGATCGCCCCGTCTTGGCGCGAAGCCGCCAAGAAGGAGAAGGCGGAGGATGTGGAGCGCTTCCGCAAGATCGTGAACATCTCCTCGATCTCCGGAACGATGGGCAACGCCGGACAAGCCAACTACGCAGCCGGCAAGGCCGGGGTAACCGGCCTGACCAAGACGGTTGCCAAGGAGTGGGGTGGCTTCAAGATCAACTGCAACGCCGTCGCTTTCGGCTTCGTCGAGACGCGTCTCACGCAGGCCAAGGAGAAGGGCGAGAAGATGACCGCCGCCGGTGACAGCGGTGAAGAGGTCGATCTCGGTATCCCGGAGCAGATGCGCGCGATGGCCTCGATGATGATCCCGCTGGGCCGCCCGGCACAGCCCGAGGAGGCCGCCGGACCGGTGTGCTTCCTCTCCTCGGAGATGTCCAACTACATCCACGGTCAGGTGATCAACGTGACCGGTGGCCAGTTCACGGGGATGTACTCCTAGACAGGAGTAGCTGCGCAGGCAAGCGATTCTCGCGGGGCGCCCCACGCACGCCAAGTGCGGGGCGCCCCGTCTCGTTTCGGCCTCCCTCCCCGCCTGATACCTTGCAAGCGAGGCTTTGGAGAGAGCCTCCCGTTGCGGGCGCAACTTGAGGCCGGTTGGCGGGTTTTCCAGACAGGGAAGGAAGAGACAGGCATGAATACACAGTCCACAACGGTGAATCGAAGCGCACGCGTGATCGCGGCAGCGCTGATCGGGGTCGCGATGGCGACGGGCCTCACGATGCTCTCCCAGCACACCGATCGGGCATCCGGTGCCTCCCAGCGAGACACCGGTGGTGTCCCGCAAGCGACCTGCTTCTGGTTCGGGCCCGCGACGATGGACAACCCCGCGACCAACCTCGCCTACCCGGAGGAGTCCGCCATCTACTGGGGCGCACGATTCAGACTCCCCGCAGGAGCGACACTGTTGCTCGACGGGAAGTACCCACACGCCAGGTTCATGTCACTGAACGCATACCTCGACAAGGGTGCAACCGACGATCTGATCGATACGGAGATCAAGCCCAGCAAGGGGAGCGTCAACCCTTACAAGGCCGGCGCCAACCGCTACGCGCCGAAGCGCACCTACCGGGTTGCGGTTCCCGGCCCGGACACCACCCCGCGAGGCTTTGCGAACGTGCTCGACTCTTCTGCCGACGGAACCAAGATCCAGGAGTTGATCTACCGGGTCTACATGCCCGATACCGCTGGAGACCGGTCGGTCGGATCCCTTCCGAAGCCGAGCGTGAAGCTGAAGAGCGGCAAGGTCCTCAGGGGGACGAAGGCCTGCAGGGCGATCAACGACTCGCAGCGCTACTTCACGATGCAGACGATGCCCTCCAACGTCTACACGGCCCTCGTCAACGCAGCCGGTACCGATCCTGCCAGCAATCCTGCCCAGGATCCGCTGCGCTGGGAGAAGTACTTCAACCTCCCGCTCGCTCTCTCGATCTTCTCGTACGGAGCGACCGACGAATCCAGCCGGGTCAACGCCAAGGCGCTCGGTGAACAGGGCGCCTACTACGACAACCTCGCGGTCAAGTACACGGTCGCTCCGATCAATCAGGCGTTCGGTGAGGTACTGATGCTCCAGGGCAAGCTGCCGACCACTCCCTCCAGTGGCAAGTCCGTGAAGAAGATGGGCTCAGGCGAGATGCGCTTCTGGTCGGTCTGCTCCAACTCCTCGCCGGTCGAGACCAGAGGCGTCGACTGCGTCAACGATGCGCAGTTGAAAGGACTGACCGATGCCCAGCGCAACTACACGATCGTGGTCAGCCGCGCAGCGGATCGCCCGACCGAGGCGGTCACCGGCTGCAAGGTCGCCTGGCTCGACTGGGGCGATGCGAAGGACATCCTCGACCGCGACTCAGGCACCCTGATACTGCGTAACCTCGCCTCCGATCCCAGCTTCGCGCACTCCACCCAGAAGATCACCCTCGCCGACGTGGACGTGACCAAGAACGACAACGGTGGAGTCACAACCGACAACCAGCGTGGCGTGATGGGCGACTACCTGCCCACGGGTACCTACTTTGCAGATGAAATCGCTTTCGACAACAGCTTCGACTGCGCGGGGTAAGCTTCCGCGCAGGGAGAAAGGCGTGCCGCCGGTGCGCCGAAACCAATAGGGAGGATCACAAGAGAGATGACGACCATGACCAACGAAACTTCGAATAGCCGGACTGCGCGGCTGGCTGGCGTAATCGCCACCTCGGCGCTCGCGTTCGGACTGATCGCCGCAGGAGCATCTGCAGCGGTTCCGCAGGGACCGAGTGGAAACGCTTTCTACAACGCACCGGACAAGCTGGTCAGGAAGGCCCCTCACGGGAAGGCGCTGCGGGCGCAGGCCGCGCCGCAACAGTTCCAGGACACCTACGGCGGTGCCACCGTGAAGAGGATCCTCTACAAGTCGACCAACGGCAAGAACCGTCCGGTCGAGGTCTCGGGTCTACTGATGGTTCCCGAGGGCCCTGCCCCTGAGGACGGATGGCCGCTGATCACCTGGGCCCACGGCACCACCGGTCTGGCCGATGAGTGCGCGCCATCGCGTGACACGGCCGACGAGCTCGGTGGCGGCTATATCGCTTACGCGAACGCCACCATCAACAACTGGCTCGCGGACGGATACGCCGTGGTAGCCACCGACTACCAGGGCCTCGGCACGCCTGGTCTGCACGAGTACCTGATCGGTAACCCGCAGGGCAAGTCGGTGCTCGATGCCGTGCTCGCCGCTCGCCAGATCAACCCCGCGATCGGCACCAGGTACGGGATCGCAGGGCACTCCCAGGGCGGTTTTGCATCACTCTGGGCGACCAGGCTCGCCCGCGGCGGCTACCTGAAGGGCAGGACGCTTGTCGGCACCGTCGCCTATGCACCTGCCTCACAGGTCAGCAGACAGGCTCACCTGATCAACAACTACACCACACCCAACGGGATCTCCGGACTCGCGATCCAGATCATCAAGGGCGCTTCGACCCAGATGAACAGGACCAAGAACATCACCAAGATCCTCAACCCGAGGGTGCTGTCGAAGACCGACGCCGGCCTCTCGTCTGGCGGCAAGTCGATCTGGCAGCGGTTTTACACCGAGTGCTCCTTTGCGATCGGAACTGCCGCTGCCGAGGCCGCCCCGAACGGGATCGCTGCGGCCGACATCCTCGGCTCCTTCGACAATGACACGAACCTCGACGGAGTGTTCGACAACCCGATCGCGCGGGAACTGGATCGGGTGCTGAAGGCCAACGAACCGCTGTTCAGCAACGTGCAGACGCCTGTCTACGTGCCGCACGGCAGCGAGGACGCTACGGTCCAGCCGTTCTTCACCAACGACCAGCCGCAAAGCGTGAACTTCTTCGCAGACGGTCTGGTCTACATACTGAACAACGGCCGCGGCAACGCCGACGTCACGTACGAGAGCTTCTCGGGACTCGACCATACGTCGATCATCACCGACTCGCTGCCGACATTGGCTGTCGACGAGAAGCTCAACGACTGGTTCTTTCCGACTGGGCCCTAGCTTTCGGGCCGGGAAACGAGGAACTATTTGAAA
>CAIUSP010000030.1 GCA_903901855.1 uncultured bacterium
CGGCGCTCCAAGCCTGTGCACGGATTCATTCATTCGATCACGAACGGTGCTTGACAGTGTGAGATGCGTCCCTACACTGGCGCAGCAAGAAGGGTGAACCCTGAGTCGATGCTTTGACTCGTTGACAGCGCCCTCGTGAGAGAGAGCCCACCTAGGGGAGGTAAGGGCGGGCCACAACAACCAAGGAGGTTGTACGTGGCAGCATCTGCTTCCCCCAATACCCAGGAAATAGCAATCGCCAAACTCGAGGCGGCTGCTCGACGCCGTGCCCAGCCGGGCATCGACGACGAGCTGCTGGTCAAGATGGCGAAGGAAGGTCGCCAGGATGCCTACGACCAGTTGGTCCGCAGGTATCGCAGGTTCATCCGTGTCAAGTCGTCGTCTTACTTCCTGCTCGGAGGTGACGCCGACGACCTGATGAGCGAAGGGATGATGGGTCTCTACAAGGCGATCCGTGACTACAAGGTCGAGCGTGAGGCGTCGTTTCGCGGTTTTGCCGAACTCTGCATCACCCGGCAGATCATCACCGCGGTCAAGACGGCTACGCGCAACAAGCACATGCCCCTGAATCACTCCGTTTCGTTCAGCCAGAGCACCGCCGGCGGCGAGACCGAGATGACCCTGGAAGACGTGCTGCCCGGACCGGAGGTCCGTGACCCGTCCATCCAGGTAATCGCAAGCGAGGAGCTCGACAGTCTGGTCGGTTGCCTGACCAGCGTGTTGAGCGATCTCGAGAGCCGCGTGCTCGCGCTCTACCTCGACGGTCACCCCTACGAGGAGATCGGCGAGCAGGTGGAGTGCGACGCCAAGACGGTCGACAACGCGCTGCAGCGGGTCAAGCGCAAGGTCGCAACGCATCTCTCCTCGCGGGCGGTGCAGGTCTGAGCCGGCCCGGCGTCGAAGAGAAGAGCTGAATCTCTCTCACACGGATTCGAATCGAGGGGCTCCACACCGAGCACCTCTTCGCAACAGCCAGGTAGAAGACCCCGCTCTCTCGCGCAAGGTGGGAGGCGGGGTCTTCCTCGTTCACGGGCTTGTTACCGTCCTCTCCAGTGGGCAAACCGCGCGAAGTCCTCTTCTACCCCGGAGGGTCCAAGACCGGGTCCTCTGCATTGCAGACGATGCTCCGCTGCAGCGTGCCCGGGCTCCGTCAGGCCGGCTGGAACTACCTCGGCGACCTGAGAGAAGGCGATGTGATGGGGTCGGCGACCGGGAACGGCCCCACGTTCGCGGTCGAGCTGGTTCGCGCCGCTGGAGAGGATCCGAGCGAGCACTTCAAGCGCAAGGTCCTCCTGAACCCCCACGCGACCGATCCAGTCGAGCTGCTCGACGAACTCGCGCCGCCCGGCGAGCGGTCGATCATCGCCGCAGAGGCCCTCGCGATGCTCGAGGCCGAGCACTGGGCCCCGATATTCGAGTTGCTCGAATCCGAGGGGAGCAAGGTGAAGATCGTCCTCGCGGTCAGAGACCTGTACCCGCTCTGTTGGGCGGGCTGGGCTCAGAATCTGAAGCTCTGGGGCGAGAAGCGGAGGTTCGCCGAGTGGGAGGCCCTGAAGAGGGGCGGGGAGCCGCTGCGGAGCATCGGCGCGTTTCGCGAGCTCACCGAACGCTTTCCCTCCGTGCTCGCTTCGGAGGATCTCGTCTTCCTCCACTACGAGACGATCCGATCCCGGCTGGTTCCGACTTTGCTGGAAGCCGGAGGCATTCCGCTCGATGCCTGTGACCTCGATGCAGGCGGTTCTCTCGAGCGGCCGGTGAACCGGAGCCTGACTCAGACCGAGATCGCCCTGATGTTGAAGATCAACGCCGAGGCGGATGAGTTCCAGGCCGCGTGGTGCGGTCAGACCATGATCCTGCGCCCGGGGGTGCGGCCGCCACGGATCGTGCTCTACCCCGAGGTCCACGACGCACTGGTCGACCGATACTCCGACGAGCTGGAGGAGTTCAACTCCCATCTGCCCGCCGGAGCGGACTGGCGCCTTTCGGTGCTGGATCGAAACCTGACCGAGATCGAGGCTGACGACCCGGAAGCGATCGGGTCCGGGGAGGCGCGCCGTGCGATCGAGTTCCTGCTCTCGTTCGAGCCGGCTGAGGATCTGCGGAATCTGCTCGAGTCCATGCTGCCACCTGAGTCGTCGCTCGGGCGGGCGAGCCGCAAGCTCCACTCAGTCGGCGCTGCCTTGAAGGCGAGAGCTGCCCCAAGAGCCCGTTCCTGAGGGCGAGCGGACACGCATCGGGTCCGGCTTCTACCTTCACACGCTTGTTACCGTCCTGAGTCCATGAGCAAGCCGCGCGAAGTCCTCTTGTATCCGGGTTCACCGAAGACGGGCACCACCGCCCTGCAGGCCGCGCTTCGCTGCAACGTGGCTCAGCTGAAGGCAGCTGGCTGGAACTACCTCCACGACCCGGTCGAGGGGGATCCCAACGCGAAGGGATCGGGTAACAGCCTGAGGCTTTCGGCTGCCCTCAGCGGACTCTCGGACGGCGATCCACTGGCCGAGTTCGAGATCATCGCCCCGGCCGGAGAGCGCTCGATCATCGCTGGCGAGGTTTTCTCCTTGACGCCTTTGGACGACTGGTCTCCGATCATCGACCTGCTCGAGGCCGAGGGGGGCACTATCCGCAGTGTCTATTGCGTGAGGGATCTCTATCCCTTTTTCTGGTCAGCCCACAATCAGGTCGTCTCGGTGTTCCACCAGACCAGGGAGTTCTCCGCCGGCTGGATAGCTGCTGGAGGAACCAAGCTCCGGCCTCGGGCCCGCCTACTGGACACGTATGCCCTGCCACTGCCCGATGCTCCTTGCGTGACCTCGCAGACCCTCCTCCATTACGAGACGATCAAGGAGAATCTCTTGGAGGAGATGATCCTCGCAGGAGGCCTGCCGCTGGAGAGTTTCGATCTCAGTCAGATGAGTTCGGTGAAGCGCCCAATCAACCGGAGTCTCACCCAGCCCGAGGTGGCGCTGATGCTCGCGATCAACTCGGAGGTGGACGAGTTCCGTTCGCAGTGGTCCGGTTTGGCTCTGACTCAGCGACCCTCACCCAGACCGGTTCGCCCTGTCTGGGTGCCGGATGCGTACCAGTGGTTGGCCGACAACGCGCAGCCCACGCTCGACGAATTCAACGCGCAACTTCCTGCGGGTACCGAATGGAAGGTGCAGATCCTCGATAGGTCCAAGTACGAGTTGGAAGAGGTCGATCCGCACCCCGAGGAGTC
>CAIUSP010000031.1 GCA_903901855.1 uncultured bacterium
CGCGATTACCCGAACTGGGAGGAGCGCATGAACCCGTGGCCGGTCGACGGGTTCGAGCCCGAGGAGTCACACCTCCCTCGTCCGGGTCACGCAGATCTCGCTGGCCTCCACAAGTACGGACACAGAGATGTCAGGAACGTCCTCGAGCGCGCCAGCGCGCGTGAGACGGCGGCGAGAGTTGCGGCAGGCACACTGGCCAAAGCCTTCTTGTCTGCACTAGGCGTAAGCATCCACAGCCATGTGATCCGGATCGCAGGTGTCTGCGCGCCGGAGACCGGAAACGAACTCGGACCTGATGACTTCAGCGCCGTCGACGACTCACCGGTCCGCTGCCTCGACGCAGCGACCTCAGAAGCCATGGTCGAGGAGATAAATCGTCTTCGAAAGGCAAATGAGTCTCTGGGGGGGACCTTCGAGGTCAGGGCCTTCGGGCTGACACCCGGGCTGGGTTCACACGTCGCCTGGGACACCCGTCTCGATGGTCGCCTCGCTCAAGCGGTTTGCTCTATCCAGTCGGTCAAGGGAGTCTCCCTCGGTGAAGCGTGGGAGGTCGCCGGTGGTCCGGGCTCAGAGGCTCACGACGAGATCTTCTGGTCCGAAGAGCGGGGGTGGTTCCGCGAAACGAACCGCGCAGGCGGACTGGAGGGCGGTATGACCAATGGTGAGCCCCTGGTCGTGCGGGCAGCGATCAAGCCCATCTCGACCCTCACCAAGCCGCTGCGATCTGTAGATACGGAAACCCACGAGCCTGCTCAGGCCATGCGCGAGCGAACCGACTCGACCGTCGTACCGGCAGCCGGAGTCGTGGGGGAGGCGATGGTGGCACTCACTCTCGCTGGCGCCTATCGCGAGAAGTTCGGCGGCGATCACATCGAAGATGTCCGTTCGGCTCTGGCAGCCTACGAGGAGCGGATCGGATGGCGGCGGTAGCCGCGGGGGGCACCGGATCCGGAGAGACACCCGGAGGCGGAGGCGCCCTCGTCCTGATCGGCTTCATGGGTGCCGGAAAGAGCACTGCCGCTAGAGCGGCCTCGATGTTCAGCGAAGTCCACGATGTGGATCTCGAACTCGAGGAGGCTCTCGGCTCGAGTATCAGCGAGTTCTTCGAGGCGGAGGGTGAACAGGAGTTCCGTCGGCGAGAAGAGGCGCTGATATGCAATCTCCTCGATAGTGCCGGTCCTGAGTCGGTGATCGCCCTTGGAGGAGGAGCGCTCGGATCGAGCCGCACGCGTGAGGCGCTCGGCCGTCACGCGGTGATCTGGCTCCATGTATCGCTGGAGCAGGCCTGGGATCGAGTGGCAGGCGACCCGAGCCGCCCGCTCGCGGCCGACCGGAAGGCGTTCGAGGATCTGTTCGCGGAACGGACTACCGTCTACGAGGGGTCGGCCGACGCAATCATCTTCAGCGACGGGCCGGCCAGGACCGCCGAGGCAATCGGCTGGATCGCAGCGCGTCGCGATGAGCTCGAACGCGCGAAGTTGTTGTGGTGCGGTTCGGAGGCAGGCACCTACCCGGTCTGGATCGGTCGCGAGATCATCGGTCGCGTACCGAGCAGGGCATCCGGGCGAAGGTTCTGCGTAACCGACAGCACCGTCGGCGAGATCTACGCTGACCAGATCGATGCCGTTGAGACGATCGTGGTCGATGCAGGGGAATCGTCGAAGAGTCTCGCCACTGCGGAGAGCGTCTGGCAGAAGATGGCTGACATGGGGGTCGTCCGTTCCGATCACCTGGTCGCGCTGGGTGGAGGCGTGGTCGGTGATCTCGGTGGATTCTGCGCTGCCTCCTACCAGCGCGGGATCGAGCTGGTGCAGATTCCCACATCCTTGGTTGCCCAGGTCGATTCCGCCTATGGAGGAAAGACCGGTGTGGATCTGCCGACCGCGAAGAACTTCGTGGGTGCGTACCACCCACCGGTCGAGGTGGTCGTGGATCTGGATTGCCTTGCAACCCTTCCCGAGGCGGAAGCCGCTGCGGGCTGGGCCGAGGTGGTCAAGACCGCACTGCTCGAGGGAGGGGACCTGTGGGAGCAGGTGAAGGGTTTCGACCCGGCGGAGATGCGTGATCCCGAGGCCATGGAGCCGATAGTCAGCGCCTGCGCGAGAGTGAAACTCTCGGTGGTGGTCGAGGATGCTCACGACTCGGGCCGCAGACAGATCTTGAACCTAGGCCACACGATCGGTCACGGAATCGAGACCGCAGGGAACTACAGTCGACACCGGCATGGTGAGGCTGTCTCGCTTGGGCTGCTGGCGGCACTGCGACTCTCGGGGGCCGATGAACTGCGTTCGGAGGTGAGGCATATCCTCGCGGCCGCCGGTCTGCCGGTGGCGCTCCCGGACGAGATCTCCACCGATCAGGTAGTCGCGGCACTCGCCCACGACAAGAAGCGCGATTCAGAAGGTGTCAAGTTCGTCCTGCTCGATCTCCCTGGCGCGCCTCGCTGGGGGGAGTTGGTCGATGACGCGGACATACGTGCATCGATCGACGAGTTGCGGGAGGATTGAGAGCGATGAACGGACCGACGAGGAATCGAGTCGCGGTGATGCATGGCGTGAACCTGGACATGCTCGGCAAGCGCGACCCCGAGCACTACGGGACGATGACGCTCTCGGAGCTCGAGAACCAGATCCGGAAGTGGGCCAAGGAGTTCGATCTCGAGCCGATCACCTACCAGAGCAACTCGGAGAGCGGGTTCATCGAATTCCTCCACCGCCTGCCTGATACGGCAGACGCCCTCGTGGTCAACCCTGGTGCGTGGACCCACTACTCCTGGGCGATCAGGGATGCAGTCGAGATCGCGGGCCTTCCAACGATCGAGGTTCATCTCTCCGACGTCGATGAGCGCGAGCAATGGCGCAGGGTGAGCGTGTTGGAGGGCCTGACGGTTGCGCGAGTCGCGGGCAAGGGCCCGGAGGGGTACCGCGAGGCGCTCGAGGAGCTTCGGGCGGTACTGGTCTCCTGAGGTGTCAGCCAGCACGATTTCAGCCGGTGGACGTGCGAACGATCTTTCCGATGCCGTTCGTGAACGAGGGATGGACGCTCTTCTCGTGGGCAGCCCGGTCAACGTTCAGTACCTCTCGGGGTTTGCCGGGAGTTCGGGCCTCTGTCTGGTCGGTCCAGATCACCGCAGCTTCCTGACCGACTTCCGCTATGTGGAGCGGGCCGATGAGGAGGTTGGGGAGGGCTGGTCTCGCCCGGAGCCGAGCTACCTGCTCTGGCGGGACGCGTTGGGGCTGATGCCAGATGGCGCGAAGGTCGGCTTCGAGGATGCATCGGTCACGGTTCGCGAGTTGGAGGGGCTGCGCGCCGCCGTTGGCGACCGTTTGGAGATCCTCCCGGCCGGTGATCTGGTCGAGGGACTGAGGGAGATCAAGGATGCAGAGGAGGTCGAGCGGATCCGGGCAGCCGCAGCGATGGCGGATGGCGTGTTCCAGTGGCTGGTCGAGTTCGGCTTCGTTGGCAGGTCGGAGCTCGAAGTGCTCCGGGCCTGTGAGGTCCGGATTACAGAGCTCGGTGCAGCGACCAGCTTCCCCCCGATCATCGCGGCTGGTCCGAACGGCGCGATTCCGCATGCTGAGCCAGGCGACTACACCATCGCCGAGGGAGATCTCCTGACCATCGATATGGGGGTTCAGCTCGACTACTACTGCTCGGATTGCACACGAACCTACGCGGTGGGTGAGCCTTCCGATCGCGCCCGGGAGGTGTACGAAACGGTGCTCGCGGCTCAGTCCGCGAGCCTTTTGGCGGTAGAGGCGGGGGCTTCCTGTTCGGCGGTCGATGCGGCTGGCCGCGAGCTGATCACCGAGGCTGGCTACGGACCGAACTTCGGTCACGGAACAGGGCATGGGGTCGGGATGGAGATACACGAGGCGCCGCGCGTCTCACAGGCTGCAACTGGTGATCTCCGCTCCGGCCAGGTGATCACGGTCGAGCCAGGCATCTACCTTCCTGGCGAATTGGGCGTTCGAATCGAGGATCTAGTGGTGGTCACAGAGGACGGCTACGAGAATCTCAGCAGTCTCCCCAAGGAGTTGCAGATCGTTGGCTGACGAACTCCCGCTGACAGGGCTCAAAGTGCTCGATCTCTCCCGGGTACTGGCAGGGCCCTACTGCACGATGAATCTGGCCGATCTCGGTGCGGAGGTGATCAAGGTCGAGCGACCCGGGGTAGGCGACGAAACCAGGTCCTGGGGACCACCCGATCAGGCGGGGGTCTCGTCCTACTTCCTCTCGATCAACCGCAACAAGCGGAGCATCGCCGTCGATCTCTCTACCGAGCGAGGCAGGGACTTGATCAAGGCGCTCGCATCCGACGCGGACGTGGTAATCGAGAACTTCAAGGTTGGCGGCGCTGCTGGGATGGGGCTTGGTTACGGGGACCTGAAGGGAGCCAATCCGAGGCTGGTCTACTGCGCCATCTCCGGGTTCGGCTCGGCCCGCGAACCGGCCGACCGTCCCGGCTACGACCTGATCGTCCAAGCCGAAAGCGGTCTGATGTCGATCACGGGAAGTCCCGACGGACCGCCCAACCGAGTCGGTGTAGCCCTGGTGGACGTCCTCACCGGACAGCAGGCGGCGATCGGAATCCTCTCCGCTCTCCATGAGCGGGAACGAACCGGCAAGGGGCAGATGTTGGAGGTATCTCTTCTCGACGCATCCATCGCCAGCTTGGTCAACATCGCACAGAATGCGCTCGCCACGGGAGAGGACCCTCCCCGAATCGGACCGGCACATCCGAGCATCGTTCCCTACCAGCTGTTCGAGGCATCTGACGGACACCTGATGGTGGCTGCCGCCAACGACCCGGCGTTCGAGCGCCTTTGCGGGGCGATGGAGCTGGACGACCTCAGCTCCGACGTCAGATTCGCGACCAACCATTCCCGAGTCGAGAACCGGGAGGAACTCGTCCCGAAACTCGCGGCGAGGTTCCGAGAGCGTCGCGTCGAGGAGTGGCTCGGCGTACTGGGTGAGCAGAAGATCCCTTGCGGCAAGGTCCGTGGCGTCCATGACGCGATCGTCGCCGCAGCGGAGGCGGGAGACCCGGTGACCGTCGAGGTGGAGGTGGAATCGGATCTCGGGGCGCGGGAGCAGATCCAACTGATCAGGCAGCCGATCCGGTTCATCTCGGATCGCTCGGAGCCCAGGCTCGATCCTCCGCCTCGGCTGGGGGAGCACACGGTCGAGGTCCTGACAGAGTTGGGTCTGTCTTCGGAGGAGATGGCGGACCTGGTCGAATCCGGCGTGGTGGCCGCGCCTGAGGTGAACTGAATTCGGCACTCCTGACCACTTCGCCCGCCCGATGCGGCAGAATGGGCGTATGGCGATTACCTCCGTCCGTAAGCCGAAGGCGAACCCGCTCGACTTCCTGGAGATCGACTCCCGACTCTCCGACGAGGAGCGCCTGATCCGCGACAACGTGCGGGCCTACGCGCAAGAGAAGATCCTTCCTCGAGTCCCGGATTGGTTCGAGCAGGGGACCTTCGATTCGCGCGGAGTGGCGCGGGAGATGGGCCAGCTGGAGGTACTGGGCATGCATCTCTCCGGCTACGGATGCGCGGGTGCGAGCGCGGTCTCGTACGGCCTGACCTGCATGGAACTCGAGGCGGTCGACTCGGGCCTGAGGAGCCTCGTCTCCGTTCAGGGATCACTGGCCATGTTCGCGATCTGGCAGTACGGCAGTGACGAGCAGAAGGAGCGCTGGCTGCCGGGAATGGCGTCCGGCGAACTGATCGGGTGCTTCGGGCTGACCGAAGCCGATGCAGGAAGCGACCCCGCTGCGATGCGCACTCGCGCAAGGCGTGACGGTGACGACTGGGTGATCAATGGATCGAAACTCTGGATCACCAACGGTTCTGTGGCCGACGTCGCGGTGATCTGGGCGCAGACCGACGATGGGATTCGCGGCTTCCTGGTCGAGAAGGAGACGCCCGGATTCTCCGCCATCGACATCCACGGCAAACTCTCGCTGAGGGCATCGGTGACCTCGGAACTGGTGTTGGACGATGTCAGGGTTCCAGCTGCTTCACAGCTGCCCGAGGCATCCAGTCTCGGAGCGCCACTCTCGTGCCTCAACGAGGCCAGGTTCGGGATCATCTTCGGAGCGGCGGGGGCCGCACGAGCGTGCTTTGAGGAAGCCTTGAGTTATTCAGGCGAGCGGGAGGTCTTCGACAAGCCGCTCTCGGGCTTCCAACTGACTCAACAGAAGTTTGTCGAGATGGCGTTGGAGGTGAACAAGGCGTCTCTGCTGGCGCTCCACCTCGGGCGCATGAAGGACGAGGGAACCCTCGCGCCCGAGCACGTCAGCTTCGGAAAGCTCTCCAACACCGTGGCCGCCATCGGCGTGGCCCGGACCGCCCGGACCATCCTCGGTGCCAACGGGGTCAGCCTCGAGTACCCGGTAATGAGGCATGCGAACAATCTCGAATCGGTGTTGACCTATGAAGGCACCGCCGAGATCCACACGCTCGTCGTAGGTGCGGCGCTGACCGGCCAACAGGCCTACCGCTGAAGCCTCGGGCGTAACCCCGGCGCTCGTCGCTACCCTGCCTACATCGTGGTATCGACGAACCAGTTCAAGAACGGAATGCACATCGAGGTCGACGGCCAGATCTTCCGGATCGCCGAGTTCCAGCACGTCAAGCCAGGAAAGGGAGGGGCGTTCGTGCGCTCGAAGCTCAAGCGACTCGATGACGGCGCCGTGATCGACAAGACCTTCCGTGCTGGCGAGAAGTTCCGTCAAGTCCGGACCGAGACCCGCAAGATGCAATACCTATACGACTCCGGCGATTCAGCCGTCTTCATGGACAACGTGAGCTTCGAGCAGACCGAGATACCCAAAGACGTAGTCGGAGAGGGTCTTCAGTGGCTGCCGCCGAACGCAGAGGCGGAGCTCCTGCTGGTGGATGAGCGACCTGCGGGCCTGCAAGTCCCGAGCGCCGTCGATCTCGCTGTCACGGAGACCGAGCCCGGACTGAAGGGCGACACCGCCTCTGGCGGGGGGTCGAAGCCAGCCACTCTCGAGACGGGCGTGGTGATCCAGGTGCCCCTCTTTATCGAGGAGGGCGAGTCGATCAGGGTCGACACCCGCAGCGGCGAATACGTCTCCAGGGCCTGAGTCAAACGGCGTGAGGCGCTCGGATCAACGTCGCGATGCGGTTTTCGCTCTCTACCAACGCGACGTCACCGGAAGAGACATGGAAGACCTCTTGGTCGATTCCAAGCCGTTCACGCGCGAACTCGCCACTCGGGTGGCGGCCGATTCCGAGCGGCTCGACGAAATCATCTCGTCGCATCTTCGCGGATGGACGCTCGATCGGATCGCACCGCTGGAGTTGAACATAATGCGCGTCGCTCTCTACGAGGGATTGGAGATGGAGGAGGTGCCTATCGAAGTGGCCATAGACGAGGCCGTGGAGACCGCCAAGGAGTACTGCGGCAAAGATGCTCCCGGCTTCGTCAACGGAGTCTTGGGCTCCGCGCTCGAAGGGGCTTCGGGCGGTACCGGATAGCCCGCCCCGGTCGCTACCTTCTCCGTGATGGAAATGGAAACACAAGGATCGCCGGAACCGAATCGCGACGTGGGCCAGCCAAGCGACCGATCGAGTCTCGATCAGCTCAGTCAGCGGCTCGAGGCTCTGGCTCGCGAGCTGGATCAGGCGGCCGACCGCCCCGACGAGGCAGCCAGCCTCGTGCGCGAGGCATCGGATCTTGCCGCAGAGGCAGGCCGCGAGGTCGAGACGGCCCTGAAGGCGGCTTCAGAGGCTCGCGAGGAGTAGGTCCCGCGTGGCCTATCCGGACCGCCTGCGCGAGCAGGTCGATGATTATCTCTCGACGCTCGGGTTCACCTCACGGGAGGCGACTCGCGGGCTGGAGGATGCCATGCGGTACTCGCTGCTCGCTGGCGGGAAGCGGATCCGTCCGGTCCTCTGTCTCGCCACAGCTTCGTCCGTCGGTTCGAGTCCGGAGAGACTCCTGCCAACCGCGGCTGCCCTAGAGCTGATCCACACCTACTCGCTGATCCACGATGACCTCCCGGCGATGGATGACGACGACCTGAGACGGGGGATGCCAACATCGCATGTCAAGTACGGCGAGAACGTCGCAATTTTGGCCGGAGACGGTCTGTTCGCCGAAGCGGTACGGCTGGTCTGCGAGGAGCAGGAGGGCGATCCCGAGACGATCGTCACGGCGGTTGCGGAACTGATGGCCGCGGCGGGGGTCGAGGGCATGGTCGGCGGTCAGTATCTGGATGTCGCCGGTTCGGCTGAATCAGGCTCCGACGAGGATCGACTGCTCGAGATCCACTCACTGAAGACCGGGCGGCTGATCGCCGCGAGCGTGGGGGTGGTCATGACGCTTGGGCGGGTGGAAGAGTCTGCGAAAATGGCTTACCGGAAATACTCGACGGAGCTCGGAGTCCTCTTCCAGATCATCGACGACATCCTCGACGTGACTGGAAGTGACGACGCGCTCGGCAAGCCGAGCGGCAGCGATGAGCGACACGGAAAACTCACCTACGTGAGCGTCCACGGTCTCTCGGGTGCCCGAGAGCTTGCGGCGGAATATCACCGCCGGGCACTCGATGCCCTGGGAGAGGCAGAGCCTCGAACCCCTGAACTCGAGGACATCACCAACTTCATCTACACCAGAGAGAGCTAGCAATGGACAACGGAACAGATCAAAGCCAGACCCGAACCGCTTCTTATCCGATGCTGGACGGGATCGACGGTCCTGCCGATCTGAAGGGACTGAGCGACGAGCAGCTCCAGCAGGTCTCGCAAGAAGTTCGCGAGATGATCATCGACACGATCGGCGAGATAGGTGGGCACTTCGGGGCGAACCTCGGTACCTGCGAGCTGGCCGTAGTCCTCCACAGTCTGCTCGATTCTCCGAGGGACAAGATCCTCTGGGACGTGGGCCACCAGTCCTACCCGCACAAGGTCCTCACGGGTCGCCGCGACAGGTTGGCCTCGATTCGTCAGTACGAGGGCCTCGCGCCCTTCTGCTCGATCTTCGAATCCGAGCACGACATCATGGGCGCCGGTCACGCTTCGACCTCGATCGGTTACGGGGTCGGTCTCAAGGAGGCCATGCTGCACGGAATCGGAGAGGACGGAAAGGTCGTGGCCGTGATCGGCGATGGCGCACTCACCGGTGGCGTGGCCTATGAGGCATTGCACCTGGCCGGAGGCCTCCAGACCCCGATGGTGATCGTGCTGAACGACAACGGTATGTCCATCTCCCCGAACGTGGGGGCGATGTCCAGCCTGTTCAACCGCATGCGGCTGAACTCGCGTTGGCATCGCCGCCGTGAGGCAACCGAGGACCGGCTCACGCGACTCCCATTCGGTCTCGGGAGGAAGATCGGTCGCCTCGGTCCGGAGATCAAGTCTGCCTTCAAGGCCTACTGGGCCCCGGGGCTGTTCTTCGAGGAACTAGACTTGGCCTACGTAGGTGTGATCGATGGCCACGACGTCCACCAACTGAAGCGTGCGCTAATCGAGGCACTGGAGGCTGACCGCCCCGTGGTCGTCCACATAAACACCGTCAAGGGCAAGGGTTTCGAGCCCGCCGAGGAGGGTGGACTCGAGGGCATGGAGAAGTGGCACGCAGCCAAGCCGCGCTCGATCGTCGATCGCCGCCCAGCGGAAGAGCGGAAGGGGCAGGAGAAGCCTCTGGTCGGAGTACAGGAGTCGGATTCTCCCGAGAGCATCGCGCCGGAGAAGCTGGAGGTGCCGCCCCCGGTTGCTCCTCGCCAGTACACGGAGGTGTTTGCCGAGGCACTCGTGGAAGAAGCTCGTCGAGACAAGCGGGTGATGGGGATCACGGCGGCGATGGCAGGGGGGACCGGCCTCGACCGCCTCCAGCGAGAGCTGCCCGAGCAGTACATTGACGTCGGCATCGCAGAGCAGGAGGCAGTTCTCTATGCGTCGGGCTTGGCGATACAGGGCGCCAAGCCGGTCTGCGCCATCTACTCGACCTTCCTCCAGCGTGCATTCGACCAACTCGTCCATGACGTATCGCTGCAGAGCCTCAACGTCGTCTTCGCGATGGACCGTGCCGGTCTGGTTGGCGACGACGGTCCGACCCACCATGGAGTGTTCGACCTCTCCTACTTCCTCCCGCTGCCGAACATGGTGGTCATGGCACCCAGAGACGAGGCGATGCTCGTCCATATGCTCCGCACGTCACTCCTCCATGACGCAGGTCCGGTAGCACTTCGCTACCCGCGTGGTGTCGCTGAAGGTGTCCCGATGCCTGAAGCTCCGGAACCGATAGATATCGGCAGGGGTGAACTGCTGCTCCCGGGAGACCGTGTCGCCCTGTTGGGATACGGGTATGGAGTGCAGGTTGCGCTTCGAGCGGCGGAGGATCTCCGAGGAAAGGGAATCGAGCCCACCGTCGCCGACGCCCGCTTCGCCAAACCGCTCGATGCCGAGCTGATCGATTCGCTGGCTTCCGAGCACGAGCTCGTGGTCACGCTGGAGGAGAATGTCCTTCCAGGAGGCTTCGGTGCTGCGGTGCTGGATCGAGTCGAGGACTCCCTTGCTGGCAAGTCGCGTGGCAGGGTTGTGAGGATCGGTCTGCCGGACCGGTTCGTGACACATGGCAAGCCCGATCTGCTTCGCAGCGAGGTCGGTTTCACCGGCGATGCCGTGGCAGCGAGAGTGCTTTCCGAGTTGGGCCTCGGCAAGACGGTCACCTAGCTCGAAGCCGCGTTTCGATCCGGATCCCGTGACTGTGCCGGATCTCACACACACTGCTTCCCCTGACTCCTAGAGTCCTTCTCAGACTTCAGGTTGAAAGTAGATACCGCAGTTGAGTTGTTCGCGGCAATCGCTCCAACCGCTTCCCATAGACACATATATCTCTCCTCCCTGTAGTACGAAAACACCCCGCTTGCGGGGTGTTTTCCGTTGCGGGTGGCATTGCTCCAGGCGGCGCCTGCGTCGCTACCGTTGTCTGGATGAAGAAACGTGTCGACACAGTGATAGCCGACCGGGGATTGGCACCCTCTCGGTCCGCCGCGGCGCGTTCTGTGCGGGCCGGCCAGGTACGGGTTGGATCTGACGGCCCGGTACTCCTGCGTCCCTCGGATCTGGTCGAGACCGATGCCGATCTCGTGGTTACCGGTGGCGACGCGTACGTGTCGAGGGGCGGAGAGAAGCTCGCCAACGCCTTGGACGCTCTGCCCGATCTCGACCCGGCCGGACGAACCTGTCTCGATATCGGCGCCAGCACCGGCGGGTTCACCGACTGTCTGCTGCAGAGGGGTGCGAAGCAGGTCATGGCTCTCGATGTCGGCCACGGTCAGCTCGACTGGCGACTCAGGAACGACGACCGAGTGAGGGTGGTCGAGGACTTCAATGCGCGCGAGCTCTCGCCCGATCTCTTCGATCGCCAGCCCGACCTGGTGACGATGGATGTCTCGTTCATCTCCCTGACGAAGATCTTGGCCCCCGTCGTGTCCTCGGCTGCCGACGCCTTCGACCTGCTCGCGATGGTCAAGCCCCAGTTCGAGCTGGGGCGCAAGCGGGTGGGGCGGGGCGGTGTCGTGCGGGATCCCGCCGCCCGCGCGGAAGCGGTCCTGATGGTCGCCGAGGCTGCGCGTGCCGAGGGACTGCATGTCCGAGGTTTTGCCGCTTCCGGTCTGACCGGTCCGAAGGGCAATCGTGAGACCTTCATCTGGTGCGATCGCGAGGGTCCCGAACCCGCCTCCCTCGAGTCGGCGCTCTCGGAGGTCGAGGTCTGATGAGTCCCTTCGAGATCCGCCGGGCAACCTTGATCAGCCATCGTCAACCCGGAAACGTCGGTGACGCAATCACCAAGACGGTCGCGGCCGCCGAAGCCTCCGGGGTGGAGTTGGTCGTATCTGACGAGGAGATCGCGAAGCATCCCGAGGCGCTCTCGGAAGCCGTCAGGAGCGAGGAGACCCCAACGGACGTGGATCTCTGTCTGGTCCTCGGAGGCGACGGGACCCTGCTGCACGCCCTCCGGACGCTTGCGGGAAGCCATGTCCCTGTCTTCGGCATCAACTTCGGCACCGTCGGGTTCCTCGCGGCCTCGGAGCGCGATCAGATCGCCGACGGACTCGAGAAGGCATTCGCCGGAGATTTCAGAGCACTGCGCCTGCCAGGGCTTGAGCTGACCGGGGGCGGTTCCGGCAACCGGCTGGGGCTGAACGACATCAGCTTCTCGCGGCTTCCTCAGGATCGGGTGGCCGAGATCTCCTACCGGATCGCGGGCGAGGAGGTCGGGCACGTGCGCTGCGACGGGCTGGTCGCGGCGACCCCTGCAGGATCGACCGGTTACAACCTGGCGAACGGGGGCCCCATCCTCGCCTGGGGAGTGGAGGGGTACGTGGTGAGCTTCATCGCGCCCCATACCCTGACCGCAAGAGCGCTCGTAGTCGCCCCCGACGATGTCTTACACGTGGGGAACGCCGCCGGGCAGGATTCAGTCGCTGTCTCGATCGACGGAGTGCACAACTGTGAGTTGGCTCCGGGCGAAGAAGTGGAGGTCCACTTTCGAGATGATGTCGGAGTGCTGGCTCAACTCGAGGGTTCCAGTTTCTATCAGCGAATCGGGGAGAAGTTCGGAAGGCTCTCCCGCTGAGCGACAGGGCGGGCGTCGCACGATCTCACCCGCTCCGGGGCTAATCCGTCGGCTCCTCCCGTTAGAACGGGACGTGTGCTGCTCGAGATCCGGATAGAGAATCTGCTGTTGATCGACAGGGCCGAACTCCGGCTCGGTCCGGGTTTGAACTCGATCACGGGTGAGACCGGTGCCGGAAAAACGGTGCTGGCCCACTCACTGGATCTGATCATGGGCGGAAAGGCGCGCCCCAACATCGTCAGGCCCGGCGCCAGCGAGGCCTACGTGGAGGGCATATTCGAACTCCCTCCGGGTTTGCTCTCCGATCCCGACCTCTCCGAGATAGCCGAGCGCCTGCCGGAAGGTGCGGATGAGATCTCGCTCGGCAGGCGCGTCTCGGCTGGTGGGCGGACCAGTGCGTTCATACAGGGACGTTCGGCTTCCGCCGCCGACCTCCAGTCGCTCGGCTCGCGGTTGCTGGCTTTCTACGGACAGCATGAACACCGTAAGTTGACCTTGGCCTCTACCCAGATGGACACCCTCGATGGCTTCATCGGCTCCAGCCAGATCGAGTTGCGTGAGAGCCATCGTGAGGCGCATGCCGTCGTCACCGAATTGGAGCGCCAACTCCACGACCTCCGCGAGCGCTCCGGTGCACGAGAGAGGGACATCGACCTCCTCCGCTTCGAACTGTCAGAGATCGAGGCTGCCGAGCTCGATCCGGGTGAGGAGGCTGAGCTCGAAGAGACGAGGTCCCGGCTGCGGCACTCGGAGGGCTTGAGATCAGCCGCTGCATCTTCACAGGCCGCTCTCGCAGGCTCGAGCGAGGAAGGTGGCGGAGCCACCGACGCGATCGGCAGAGTAGTCGGCGAGCTTGCCGGGGTCGAGGGGGTGGACGCAGAGCTCGACGCTTTCGCGGTTCGCGCGAGGGCTTTGGAGGTAGAGATAGGAGAGATGGCAGCTGAGCTGCGCTCCTACGCAGATGGCATCGACTCGGACCCTGGCTCTCTACAGCAGGTAGAAGAGCGCCTCGATCTGATCGACCGCCTCAAGCGCAAGCACGGAGGATCGCTGGAATCGGTCCTCGCGCATGGAGAGCATTGCCGTGGCGAGATCGAAGCACTGGAGGGAGGCGAGGAGATGAGCGAGCAGTTGGAAGCTGAGTTGGTCGGGGCCACAACCAGCCGCGAGCGCATTGCCGCCGATCTCTCTACCGCCCGCCACAAGGCTGCACCAGCGCTCGAGGAGAAGGTCGCGGCAGAGTTGGACCGTCTGGCTATGTCAGGGGCTCGCCTCGAGGTATCCGTGGCGGAGAGTCCCGAGGGCCCCGGTCCGTGGGGTTCAGACAGGGTCGAATTCAGAGTTGCAACCAACCCGGGGATGCCGGTTTCTCCGCTGCGCGACGCCGCCTCTGGCGGCGAGATGTCCAGGGTCCTCCTCGCGCTGGTCAAGCAGGCAGGGGGTTCGGCGGGGCAGACGTTCGTCTTCGACGAGATCGATGCTGGAATCGGTGGGAACACCGCGAAGTCGGTCGGCGAGGCCCTGCGCGAACTCGGCGAAGCCGGCCAGGTCCTCTGCATCACTCACCTGGCCCAGGTGGCCTCGTTGGCCGGTACCCACTTCAGGATCGAGAAGACGGTGGAAGGGGAGAACGCGGTTGCCAAGGTCGAGCAGGTGGAGGGCGAGAAGCTCGTCGCTGAGATAGTCCGGA